>JAKIUX010000007.1 GCA_021647345.1 Hydrogenimonas sp. | reverse complement strand
CGCACCGGACTCAAGAATATGGCACTTGTAGCCTTTTAGCGCACTATAGTTTATTTCACCGCTGTTGTAGCACTCAAAAAACGCGTCGGCACTGAGAACTTCGGCCCATTTGTAGCTATAGTAACCGGCAGCGTAACCCCCCGCAAAAATATGTGAGAATCCCCACTGAAACCTGTTGTAAGATGGCGGCTTGATTAAAGAGAGTCTATCTCTGAGCGAATCGAGAAGTTTTTGCACCTCATCCCCTTGGTAGAGCTTCTGGTGGAGCATGAAGTCAAATAGAGCGAACTCGATCTGTCTCAACATTCCAAGAGCGGCCAGAAAGTTCTTGCTGCCTCTTATCTTTTGCGCAAGCTCTTGAGGCAGAGGCTCGTTTGTCTCATAGTGGCGCGCAAACCTACTAAGAACACTCTTTTCGTAAGCGAAATTTTCCAGAAACTGAGAAGGGAACTCAACAGCATCCCATTCCACGCCGTGAATGCCGCTTACGAACCGCTCTTTTACCTTGCTAAAAAGGTGGTGAATAGCGTGCCCCATCTCGTGAAAGAGCGTAACGACATCATCATGCCTAAGCAGAGATGGAACACCATCTTTGGATGGGGGAAAGTTGCAGACAACAAACGCTGAGGCGGGGTGCTCTCTATTTTTCTCATCTTCATGGTGCGTCTGCCAGTCGTTCATCCATGCGCCGCCCCTTTTGTTATCTCTTGCTTCGAGGTCGAAAAAGATTCGAGCGAAAGGTTTACCACCCTCCTCTATGTCAAAAACCTTGACCTTTTCGTTCCACACATCTGCCTCTACCGGCACAAAACGAACATTGAATAGCTCCGATACGAAATCGAGAAGACCCTTCAAGACTCTACTCTGTTCAAAGTATGCTCTTGTCTCTTCATCGTCGAAGTCAAGCTCTACCTTTTTCAACTTTTCACTATAGTATGCTACATCGTAACTCTCAAGCTTCTCTACACCATCCTCTTTAGCCAAAAGAGAGAGTCTGCTAATCTCCTCCTTGGCATATGGCATAGAGGCTTCGGCAAGCTGGTTTAAAAACTCGACCACGGCTTCATCATTTTGTGCCATCTTCGTTGCTAAAGAGAGCTCGCTATAGTGATCGAAGCCTAAAATCTTCGCCTTCTCATCTCTTAAGAGTAGAATCTCATCGATAATCTTCTCATTTTTAGGAGCCCTTGTAACATAGGCTCTATAGAGCTTCTGCCGCAGTTCTCTGTTGGGTCCGTAGGTCATGTAGGCCATATAGCTTGGTGCGTGAAGAGTGAAGCGCCAAACCGTTTTGCCATCCTTTTCGGTTTTTGCAAGTTCAAGATCGCTTGCCGGCACTCCTTTTACATCTTCTGGACTATCAATAATCAGCTCATACTCATTTGTCGCGTCCAAAAGATTCTGGGAGAAGCTGTTGTTTAGTTCGCTCAGCTTGAGATTTATCTCTTCAAGTCTCTTCTTCTTATCTTCAGGCAGATCGACGCCGGAGAGCTTGAAGTCTCTGATCTCCTGTCTCAGCACCTCTTTTTGCGCCCTATCTTTACCCTCTATTTTTTTGAACGCCTCAAACAGATCTCTATTTTGCGAAAGTCTGGTATGGTAGTAAGACAAAAGAGGCAGCGACTCTTCATACGCCTTTTGAGTCTCTTTGGAGTTCTCTACACTGTTTAGATGAGAAAGGGGCGTAAAAAAAAGATCGAGCTTCTCGAAACTCTCCATATAGGGTCTAATAAAAGAGATATACTCTCTCTCCCCGCTCTCTATCAACCTCTCTATCTCTTTTTCATTCTCATCAAGCAGCCTCTTTAGCTTTGTAGCGAAGCTTTCGTAATTAGGTATATCAAATTTTGCGAACATATCCTATTCCTGCTTTTTTGTGCAATTATATCCCAACTTTTTGGATAGTTTTTAGTTTCATGCCAGCTATGCCCGTTTGCAAAGAAACCTTGCGACGATTAACCCCTTTTTCGATATAATCACTAAAATTATAAAAAGAGAGGAATATTTGCATGAAAGTACTTCTCGTAAAAGATGTGAAGAGTCTCGGCAAAGCGGGAGAGATAAAAGAGGTAAAAGATGGATACGGAAAAAACTTTCTCGTAGCGAAAGGCTTCGCTAAAGTCGCAACTGACGAAGTTATTGAGGAGTGGAAAAGAGAGCAGGAGAGAAAAAGAGCAGAAGAGGCTGCCGAGCTCGAGCGTATTGGCAGACTCAAAGAGAGACTCGAGAGCAAATCTCTTGTAGTTTCAAAAAAACTCGGAGCCAACGGCTCTTTGTTTGGAGCTGTTACCAACCACGATATAGCTGAAGCCCTAAAAAAAGATGGGATAGATATAGATAAAAAGCTCATACATCTCGACCATGCCATTAAAGCGACAGGAATATACGAGGCTGATGTAAAGCTGGGGCACGGTATTCACGCAAAACTCAAATTTGAAGTGGTTGGAGAGTAGAAGATGTTTGAAGCGACAACTATACTGGCCTATAGAGCTGACGAATACGCCGTTATCGGAGGAGATGGGCAGGTAACCTTCGGAAACGCCGTATTAAAAGGGAACGCCACAAAAATAAGAACTCTCTACAACGGCCAGGTGCTCGCAGGCTTCGCAGGAAGCACGGCGGATGCGTTCAATCTATTTGATATGTTTGAAGGATTTTTACAAAGCAGAAAAGGAGACCTTTTAAAGGCTGTAATAGATTTTTCAAAGGCGTGGCGCAAAGATAAAGTATTAAGACGGCTAGAAGCAATGATGATAGTTTTGAATAACGACCACATCTTCATTCTTAGCGGCAACGGAGATGTTGTAGAGCCCGAAGATGGCAAAATCGCTGCTATAGGCAGCGGCGGCAACTTCGCCATCTCAGCCGCAAGGGCTCTGGCCAGGCATGCGAAGATGGAGCCGAAAGCTCTTGTAGAGGAGAGCCTGCATATAGCGGCAGACCTCTGTATCTATACAAACCACAATATCAAGACATTGGAACTGAAAAGATGAGAGAAGCAGAGAGTATGACACCAAAAGAGATAGTAGAGTATCTCGACAACTATGTAATTGGTCAGGAGAAGGCGAAAAAAACTATAGCTGTAGCGCTTAGAAACCGATACAGACGCATGCAGCTTCCAAACGAAATTCAAGATGAGATAATGCCAAAAAATATCTTGATGATAGGATCGACAGGCGTAGGAAAGACCGAAATCGCAAGACGTCTAGCAAAGATGATGGGGTACCCATTCGTAAAGGTTGAAGCGAGCAAGTATACGGAGGTCGGTTTCGTCGGAAGAGATGTGGAATCGATGATAAGAGATCTCGTAGCGACTTCGGTAAATCTGGTTACGCAGGAGCAGAAAGAGTTAAAGAGCCGGGAAATAGACGAATATGTCGAGAAGATGATTATTGAGAAGCTTCTGCCTCCACTTCCCAAAGGCGCTACCGAGACGAAACTTCGTGAGTATGAGACAAGTTTTGAAAGAATGAAGCAGAAGCTCAGGAAAGGAGAACTGGACAACTTGACTGTGGAGGTGGAGATGCCCGCTCCGAAAATCGAGATGGGCAGTGAAAATCTCCCTCCGGAGATGAGCAGGGTTCAAGAGTCTTTGGCAAAAGTTTTCGGCTCCTTCGGGCGAGAGAATAGAAAAGAGGTTAAAGTGAAAGAGGCGAAGAAAATCCTGCGCCAGGCTGCTAGCGAGAGACTTCTAGATGAGGAGCAGATAAAGCAGGAGGCTCTAAGACGGGCGGAACAGGGAGGTATAATCTTTCTCGACGAAATTGACAAGATAGCGGTATCGAGCCAAAACAGCGGAAGGCAGGACCCGAGCAAAGAGGGTGTACAAAGGGACCTTCTTCCGATTGTCGAAGGAAGCAGCGTCAACACCAAATATGGAACCGTTCAAACCGACCATATACTATTTATCGCCGCCGGAGCTTTCCATGTCAGCAAGCCGAGTGACCTCATTCCTGAACTGCAAGGGCGTTTTCCTCTTAGAGTCGAACTCGACTCGCTGACAGAAGAGGCTCTCTATGAGATTTTGACAAAACCGAAAAACTCTCTTATAAAGCAGTATCAGGCACTTCTAAGCGTCGAGGGGATGGAGCTCGCTTTTGATGACGAAGCGCTGCACGCCATAGCGAAAGTGAGTTTTCAGGCAAACGAGAGAACGGAGGATATAGGCGCAAGACGCCTTCACACTGTCATAGAGAAGGTACTTGAAGAGATAAGTTTCGACGCCGACAGCTACAAAGGTAAAACTTTTACGATAACGGCCGATTATGTACATGAGAAGCTCGATGCTATCGTAGAGAATGAAGATGTCGCAAGATACATCCTCTGAAACGACGAAAGCCGGCTTCGTAGCTGTTGTAGGCCGCCCTAACGCCGGAAAGAGCACTCTGCTCAACTGGCTGGTGGGAGAGAAGCTGGCTATGGTCAGTAAAAAGGCTCAAGCTACAAGAAAGAGGATGAATATTATCGTGATGCATGAAAATTCTCAGATAATATTTGTCGATACGCCCGGGATACATGAGAAAGAGCGCCTTTTGAACAAATTCATGCTTCAAGAGGTGTTTAAAGCGATAGGCGACTGCGATCTTATTCTCTTTCTCGCCCCGGCGAAAGATAGCTTGCAGCACTATAAAAAGTTTTTGGAGCTAAACTCCAAAAATCGCCCTCATATAGTGGTTTTAAGCAAAACCGACGAGGTGAGCGGCAAAGATCTTTTAAAAAAGATAGATGAATACAGAAAGTTTCAGGATAGATTCCTGGCTCTCGTTCCCGTTTCGGTCAAAAAAGATGTGGGCAAAAGCGAGCTGCTTGGCGAAATAGTAAAACATCTGCCGATGTCGCCGTGGCTATACGACCCCGATCTTTTAACGACAACCAATATTAGGGATATCTACAAAGAGCTGATCAGGGAGTCTATCTTCGAGAATCTCAGCGATGAGATTCCTTACGAGACGGATGTTATCATCGAAAAGATAGAGGAGCTGCCGAAGCTTGAAAGAGTTATGGCGACTATCGTTGCTGAAAAGAGAAGCCAAAAGATGATTTTGGTCGGAAAAGGCGGTTCGACCATTAAACGGATCGGACGAGATGCAAGAATCAAGATAGAACACTTTGCTGGAAAAAAGGTTTTTCTTGAACTCTTCGTCAGTGTTAAAAGCGGATGGTCCAAAACAAAAAAATCCTTAGAAGAGATCGGATACCACTTCGATTAGAAGGGTACGATAATTATTAGGTATTTTTTGTTAATTACAAACTATCTTTTAAGCTTTGGTTGGTTAAAATTGGTAAAAGTTAAAATTATAAATAATAGTTGCGAGGCACTCATATGTTCAGCGGATCTCATAGCAGTGAAAAAGGCATAGGCTTTCAAAAGATTGTATCTATAAATGCCTACCAAAACCAATATTATCAGTTTCTAAACAACTCTATAGAGAAGATTGCCAAACTGCAGTACGATAAGAAAAATTTTGTCGTCTCCACTATAGATGCAAAAGACTTCATCTCCTCTATAGTGGAGGTCAGTGTCAATATACCTCCTGAAGATCTGCAAGATGCGATAGAGCTGAAAGCCTATGACGATCTCGGACTCGATCAGGCAGTTGAGTATATTATACGCTATTTCGAAATACCAAGCCGAAAAACAGATAAACTCCGCTCTTTTCATGTATTTGTTGCGGAACCGGAAGTGATACATGAAGTCTTTGACCATGTAAAGCAAGAAGTAAAATATATTGACTATATCTACCCAAAGCCATACCTGATCCAAAACATATACGAAAAAGAGATTTTGGAGTCCTATGGCGTTCACGGGTATCTCTATTTCCAAAAAGAGGACGCATTTTTGGCTCTTTTTAAAGATGGTGAGTATATATACTCCAAATCTTTGAAATACTCTTTCGAAAACATCTATGAAAGATTTTGCGAACTATACGGAGAGCGGGTAGATGAGGACTCCTTCTTTGAAATGCTAAAAAACGAGGGTTTGAAAACATCAAATTTCGACTATCAAGACCACTTGATGAAACTCTTTAGCGAAATCTTTCTATATGTAAACGATATTTTGATTTATGCCAAAAGAGCATTCGAAATCGAAAAGATAGATATGTTCTATACCGGTTCAGAATCCGGGCCAATTCTTGGCCTAAACGAATATGCACACACCTATTTGGGCATTGAAGCAAACGACTTCGATTTCGACTATGAGATGGAAAAGGGAGACTGGTATATTGACCAGTTCCACTTTCTTTCAGTACTTGAAGCGATAAAGAATATTGAAGGCGAAGATAGCCCTAACTTTACCATTTATTTCCGCCCTCCTCCATTCGTTGCAAGAAGAAGCGGCCAATTCATAATAACAACTGCCGCGACAATAGTTCTTGCACTGTCAATACCCGTATATAACTATACTTACGACACCTATGTAAAGATATCAAACGACAGGCTAAAAAAAGAGGAAGCGAGACTAAATCAACTTGTCACCTCTATAAAAAGGGAGATAGCTGCACTTGAAAAAGAGAAAAGTAATATCCTTGCAAGGATAGAGGCGGAAAACAGCCTATTTGAGAAGAAGAAAAAGATTCTATCTGCAATATACGACAAGAAGGTGAACTATCCGATGAAAGCCAAAACGATAGTCGGCTTTGGAAACAATATGACGAAATTTGACGTTAGAGTGACAAAAATAACAGATGACGACAACCTCTTTACTCTATCTCTCTACTCCAAGAGTGAAAAGCAGATCACTCAATTTATAAAATATCTTACCGATACTTATGAAAATAGAATTCATACAGATATAGATAAGATTTATAAAGATGAAGATACTGGAATTTATCACGGCGATCTAAAGGTGACTGTACTATGAAGATAATTGAAGATTTACTAGAAAAGCTCGACAACTACTTCGAAAACAAAAAAGAGAGCGAGTTCTATCTTATGGTGCTCGCCATAGTCTCCGTTTTCGGTCTAATCTCATATTCGTATCTTATTCCAATAACAGAGAAAGAGTTAAAAAAAGATTTGAGAATCCAGAAGGATCTTGAAAAGAAGATAAGAGCGGAAGAGTCATATCTTGCATCTGTTACTGTCAATGGAGATCAGCGTTTCAAAATTAAAAAACTTCAAAGCGAGATTTCCGGGCTTAAAACCAGATACAGTGATCTTAAAGAGATAAATGAATACTCCGACTACCAGATTCAAACTCTATCGGAACTCCTTTTCAATGATAAGAACTGGGCAAAATTTCTTGATTCGATAGCCCTGAAAGCGAAAAAAAATAGAATAGATATAGCTATGATCTCTAATAAATTCATCAACAATCAAGATAGCTTCGGTCATGTGTTAGAGATTGGTGTTGATTGTGAAGGCAGCTATAAAAATATGATAAAGTTTATGAATGAGATTGAAGAGAGTGAACTTGTAGTCGATATTTATAATATAAATTTGGAGAGCAATAGAACCATAAAAGCAAACTTTAAGGTATCGGTATGGGGAATAAACTACTAATAAAAAGCGTTGCTATGGCACTTTCATCAGTTGTATTGCTGTATGGCGAAATAACAATAAGCGATATAGATAGGCTTGTGAATGACATAAAAATGGAGAGAGAGGGGTTGAAAGAAGTTGAGATTCAAAAAGCTAAAGACCCATTTATCTATCCAAACGGAAAATATAGAAAAGTGCTCCAGAGTGCTGCTTCTAAGTCAAAAAGAAAGTATCGGTTTTACCTAACTGCCATCATAAACGATAGTGTAAAAATCAACAATAGGTGGTATAGGCTAAACTCAAAGATTAACGGATACAAAGTAAGCAAAGTGGGAAAGAACTATGTTCTGCTTACAAAAAATAGTGAGCGAGTCAGAGTATTTCTGAAACATCCAAAAAGTAAAAAAATAAAATTAATTGTGAAATAAGGATTTGATATGAGTTATATGAAATCGATAAAAATGCCGCTTTTAGCTACTCTCTTGGCAACATCTTTGGGTCTTCCATATAACCTAAATGCTGCATGCGAAGATAACCTATTCAATATAAAGGCAAATCAGGGTACTAGAATTTCAGAGTTGATAAACCAACTGGCAGAGCAGTGCGATCTGACACTTATAATAAAAGATAAAGAGGCGAAAAAACGGCTAAAAACCCGCCTGAATAGACTCTCTCTTAAAGATGCCACACTGCCAGAAGTTTTGCAAGTTGCTCTAAATGAGCATAACTTGAACTACTCACTGGATGGAAATATATTAAAAATTTCATATCTTCTTACTAAAACTTTTCACGTCAACTACATAAGCACTGAGAGACAAAGCAGTAGCATAACAAAGGTTTCACTCTCTAGCGGTGCTTCGAAGCAGCAACAAAACAGAAACCAAAGAAGAGGTTCGGTTACAACTAGCACAATGAGTACAGGTGAGTCAGAAAGCGGTATAAATGTAACTTCTGATGACAAATTTATTTTCTGGTCAGAGCTGACAGAACAGATTAGAAATATATTGAATCGCCCGGAAGATACATATAAAGCAGGCGATCCGGTAATAGATAAAGAGTCTGGTCTTCTGACAATTACCGGAACAAAAAAACAGCTTGATAGAGTCGAAGAGTATATAGACAATCTGATGAACAGGCTCCATAAGCAGGTCTTGATAGATGTAAAAATGTATACTGTTGTTTTAAACAAAGGTAATGAGACCGGAATTGACTGGAGACAGCTTTACAATCTTCAAAACTTCAAGGTTAGCGCTGAAAGATTAACAACAAACAATAATGTTGCGGAAATTACCTTTCCCACTACCGCAACATCAACGACACCATATATCAGCAAGTTTTTAAGCGGTACCTCCACTTTTACAGATATTGTCATGTCGGCAAATATTGGAACGATTATAAAGTTTCTGAAATCGCAAGGCGATGTACACTCTGTTTCTAATCCAAAAGTGCTCACTCTTAACAATCAGCCCGCAATGATAACTGTTGGAAAGCAGTATTTCTATAAGATAAAAAATAGTACAACCACAAGCAACACAGGTGGAAGCACTGTTGCGCAAAACGAGATAATCGACTCGGTATTTGCCGGCATTCTTCTTGATATAACACCTGAAATCTCTGCTGACGGTACAATTACACTAAAGATCAACCCATCTGTGAGCGACACTATTTCGCCTGTTACCAACGACAATCTCAATAGAACTATGCCGCCTGACCTTGAGAGACGCCAGATGGCATCTGTTGTTACGGTACAAGATGGATCACATGTGATTCTTGGCGGTTTGATTACAGATAAAGTAAACAAATCAACCAATAAAGTTCCTCTCCTTGGGGATATTCCTCTGCTTGGTTACGCATTCAAATATGATGAGCTAACGGATGAGAAGGTTGAGCTTGTTATTATTGTAACTCCGCATCTTGTAAAGGCAAAATCAACTATGACTCTCAAAGATTTAGGATACAACAAACTTATTGATAGCAACATAACCAAAATATATGAGTAAATATAGGCAGCTGCAGCAGATCTTTATTGATAGAGTGGAGGTGAGCCAATATATAGGGCTAGACACCTCAATACTCTTTTACAACAAACTTTTAGAGAGTATAGAGAAGCCTCTCAAGATGATACTGCTATATGGAAAACCTGGTACAGGAAAGAGCGTACTTATAAATAAAATATATCACGATGCAAAAGACAAAAGGAACGTCTTCTTGGTATCGACACCAATACAGGATGAAATAGAGTTCATAAAAAAGTTATACACTTTTTTACTTCCTGAATCTACAATGCCTGAAGATATCTCATACAACCGTTTTATAGACATATGTGACGCTTTGAAAGATAGAAAACATATAACGGTACTCTTAGATGAGGCTCAACTCTACCCATCTTCCATGATGGAAAAGATTAGATTGATTTCCGACACACGTGTCATTAAGTTTGTCGTATCACTCCATAAAACGGAAAAAGAGGATCTTATAGCCAAAGAGCACTTTCAATCGAGAATATGGGAGACAATAGAGCTGAAAAACGGTACATTTCATGATACGCAGATGTATGTTCAAAAAAAGTTGATCCAACAAAACTATTTTGAAATTGCCAATATGTTCAAAAAAAGCAGTATCAAATTGATCTATAAGTTTACAAAAGGAAATTACAGAGAGATTAATAAACTAATATTTACTCTATTTGAGATATATGATTACTATGAGCAGAATAAACCATCTAAAATTTCAGGATCTTACATAAAAGACAAATATATAGAGATGTCTGCTCTAAAACTTGGATATATAAATGCTTGAGATTGAAAAGCTTGAAAAAGAGTGGAGAAGGTATAAGCTAAAACAGTTGAAAATACCTGTAGTATTCGTATCTGTTTTTTTCATTGCGATATTGCTCTTTTTTACTACCGATCTTTTTGTTGAACTTGAAAATAAAACAGACAGCTATCTGCCTACTTCATCAGATAAAGAGCTACAAGAGGCAAATCGATCAGAAACTATTACAAAAAATCTCACTAAATCTACACCTATAGCTAAAACATCTAAAGAGAGTTTAGAGTCTCCTGCTGCTTCAACAGAAGAGGTTGAAAAACAGAAAAAAGATTTGGTAACCTCTGCAGTCTCAAAAGAGAAGAGTGAATCTCCTGCAACATCAGCCAAAAAAGCCGATGAAAGCATTGAACTTTCGCCAGATACTGAGTTTTTGGACTCTTTTTTAGCCAGTGAGCCCATTCAGAGGCCAATAAGAGAACAAGTTTTTCAAACAGATGTCAGAAGTGTTTTAAAGCAGGAGAATAAGAGAGTTGCAGGAGGGAACGAAGAGAAGAAAAAGGCATCTCAAATGGAAGAGAACGAACAAGAGTCAAGCACTTCCAATATAGTCATTAGCAGCAATAAGACCAATAACGCTCTTAGCTATTTGATAAAAAAGTATAAAGAAAGAAGAGATCCGAAGCTAGCATCATATATTGCCAACAGCTTTTACAAAAAGGGAAAATATAAAGAGGCGATAAAGTGGAGTGTTGAGGCAAATTCAGTAGATCCATCTTCTGAAGAGAGTTGGATAATATTCGCAAAGGCAAATGCAAAAATTGGTCAAAAAGAGAAAGCAATAAAAGCTCTTAGAGTCTATCTTAATCAGTACAGTTCCAAAAATGTGAAATCCCTTCTTAAATCACTGGAGTCGAAATGATAAAAAGTGTGATTATCTTATTTATATTTGCAACATCTTCTATCATCGCCTCCGATCTTGAAAGACTATATAATCTATACCAACAGAAGCAGTATAAAAAAGCGTGCAATTTAGGGTTAAGACTCTTTAATAAGCATAAGAAGAATAGCAAGTTTTTAATGCTATATGGTCTCTCATGCCTAAATGCTGATTATATAGATAGGCTTGCAGTACCGCTTACCGGTCTTAGAAGCGGAAAGAGTGAACGTGCAAATGCGAGCTACTTCGCTACAATTTTGCTGCAAAAAAAGCTTCTATATCATGCTCTGCTTGACAATAAAGATATATCAAACCTTGTTTTACCGAAAACAGACTATGTATTATCGAAAGTATTTGATCTGTATGTTAAAAAAAAGTATAAAAAAGTCGATGATAAGTATTATCTCATATCGCCAAAAGATGCTTCACTTATGTATGTTCTCTACATTGAAACGCATAACAGAGTCAAGAAAATGGTGATTGAGGAGAGAATAGACAACCACACTATTAAAGTACACAGGTATTGGTGAGCATGGGAAAGATAGTTGAGCTTTTAATAAACGCCGGTCTCGTCACAAAAGAGCAGATCGCAAATCTTTTAAAGAGCAAAAAAGAGAAAAAGATAACATTAAAGGCTTTAATTGCCCATGAGATAGTAAAGCCTGAGCAGGTCTACAAGCTGATTGCAGACGAGATTAGAAAAGGGACCTTCACTATAGAGACAATCGAAAAGGAGTCCGCTTCTATAAATATCGATAAGGTTCTCAGATATCTGGCTGAACTTATGAAAATGGAGTATGCAAACCTCGATGAAATAGATATAGATTTGAGGCTTGTATCGAAACTGCCTATGCAAAAGCTCGAAAAGATCGGTGCACTGCCTATTAAAGAGAGCGACCTAAACGTTATCGTCGCCTTTAAAGATCCTTTCGACTTCAGTGCCCAAGAGTCCATTCAAAGACTCTTTCCAAAAAAACCTGTAACTCCGGCAATCGCCAGGCCGAGCCAGATTGAGTACCACTTAAACCGTCTTGAGATGTCAGAGAGCATCAAAGGACTTATAAACGAGATAAGACAGGAGATATCCGAGAGTGCCTCTGCTACCGAGGCGAGCGAATCATCTGCAATTTTAAAACTTATCGAAGTCATACTAAAATCGGCAATTATCGGAAGGGCCAGCGACATCCACATCGAGCCCACTGAAAACAGCTGTATAGTTAGAAGCCGTATCGACGGTATGCTTACAGAGAGTTTTCGTTTCGACAAAGATATCTACCCTCCCCTATCATCTAGACTCAAACTCCTTTCAAATCTCGATATAGCGGAGCGAAGAAAACCTCAGGATGGTCGTTTTTCAGCCACTATAGTAAATAGAGAGTTCGACTTTCGTGTCTCTACGCTGCCTATTATGAACGGCGAATCGATAGTTATGCGAATTCTTGACAAATCAAAAGTTATGATTCGACTTGAAGATGCCGGTATGAGTCAGCACAACTTCAACATTTTCAACGACGCCCTAAAAGTTCCTTACGGTATAGTACTTGTAACAGGCCCTACAGGAAGCGGAAAAACAACCACTCTATACGGAGCATTAAACAATCTAAAGAGTGTAGATAAAAAGCTTATTACGGTCGAGGATCCTGTAGAGTATCAGATGAATTTGGTCCAACAGGTGCAGGTTAATCCAAAGGTTGGCCTCACATTTGCCAGCGCACTAAGATCGATACTCAGGCAAGACCCCGATATCATAATGATAGGTGAGATAAGGGACCAAGAGACGCTAAGAATCGCCATCCAAGCGGCATTGACGGGACACCTGGTACTCTCGACTCTTCATACGAACGACTCCATCAGCGCCATTACCAGAATGGCCGATATGGGCATAGAGCCTTACCTCATAAGCGGCTCTCTCATAGCAATTGAAGCTCAAAGACTTGTAAGAAAGATTTGTCCAAACTGCAAGAAGAGTGTGGAGATTCCCGATAATGTCATCAATGAACTTGAAGAGTTCATGCCTGAAAAGTATCAATTTTTCAAGGGAAGCGGCTGTAAGGAGTGCCAAGGAACCGGTTATATGGGGCGAGAAATGATAAGCGAAGTGCTTCGGGTGAACGAAACGCTTACAAGCATGATTGCTCGTGAAGCATCAAAAGCCGAATTGACTCAAGAGGCGTTCAAGCAGGGATTCGTGACGATGATTCAAGACGGGATAAACAAAGCGGTCGAGGGAAAAACTACGATAGATGAAGTATTAAGAGTTGCGAGGTTGTCATGAAGTATTATCAAATTACTATGATGGTAAGAGGAAGTCGTGAAAACATTCTTCTTAAAGCGAAAGATAGAGCTGATGCGGTCAATAAAGTTAAGAGGGAGTATCAAGGGACACTCTTGAGGATAAAAGAGGTTTCAGCTCCCATAGACGCCAC
>JAKIUX010000240.1 GCA_021647345.1 Hydrogenimonas sp. | reverse complement strand
GGACGTGAATCTTGCCAACGATGCGGGGATAACACCGCTTCAGCAGGCGGCATATAGCAACGATTTTAAAATCGTTGATTTTCTTCTTAGAAACGGTGCTGACCCGGAGCTGAGAAACCTAAACGGTGTAAATGCCTGCGAGCTGGCCTATTTGAAAGGCAATTTCGCTATGGCTGAGCATTTAAAGCCCTTTACGAAGGGAGAGTGCGGTAAATATGCCGATGAATTGAAGGGAGGAAGAGATGGAACTGACGATAAATGGTGAGTTGAAGAGATTTGATGATGGTACGACACTCTCTGAGATTATAAATAGGCTAGGAATAGCTGAAAAGGTTATGGCTGCCGCTGTGAATATGAAAGTTGTAAAAAAGGATAAGTGGGGCAGCTACAGACCCAAAGATGGAGACAAGATAGAGTTACTGCACTTTGTCGGCGGAGGATGACTCTATAGCTGCGACGGCTATTGCAAAACCGCCGTCGTGAGCAATAGAGAGAGAGGTTGATTTAACTCCAAACCTCTCTTCGATCCTTTTTGAGAGGGAAAAAGAGGGTGCCCCTTTATCGCTTTTAGTAATTGTTATATCTTTAAATCCGACCTCTTTGCCTATACCTGTTCCGAGGGCTTTTGAGACCGCCTCTTTTGCTGCCCAGAATCCGGCAGCGGTTTGAGGAGTCTTTGCAAGTGCTATCTCCTCATCGCTCAAAAATCTCGATAGAAATTTGCTGCCGTGTTTTTCAAGAGATTTCTCGACTCTTTCAATAACTACGATATCGACCCCAATCATTGAATAACAAACTCCGTGAAGTAGATATGTCTTACCTCGCCATCTTCAAGGTGCTTGTTTATCTGGTTGATAATCTCATCTTTTAGTTTGGCTTTCCCTTTCGCCGTAGTTATCTCTTCAACAGTTTTGGAAGAGAGTATTGAGATTATTACATCTCTTATAAGTGCTGTCTTCTTGTCAAGCTCAGGCGTCAACTCTTCGCTATCCTCTTCGAGGTTTATCTTAGCAACAAGGTATCTTCGCCCATTTTCACTCATTAGGTTGACGGTAAACTTGTCAAGTGGATACATTGGTCCGACGCCCATCTGTTCACTGCTTCTTCTATGCCTCTTCTTTTCTACTTTCTCCTGCGTAACCTGCGGAGCGTCGCCTTCATTATCTTCTGAAAGCATCAGGTAAGCTACTATACCTCCAATAACCAGCACGAGCAGAAGAAGCACTATGACTATTATCAGGACGATATTGCCGCCGCCCCCTCTCTTCTTTTCATTTTCACCTCCGCTCTCTTGGCTCTCTTCTTTCTCTTCTTCAGCCATCTCTTCTCCTCCAAGATAATCGGTTCCGTCCTATGTTATTAAATAAATTAGGAACCTTTTACCCTATATCGGCTTATAACACCGTCGGTTTAGCTGTCATTATACCAAAGAGATCTCTTTAGGTTCAGTATCTATTTGCTCTTTTTTCGATAAAATAGGGCAAAAAAGAGTTTTGATGAGTGTGATAGAGAATTTTTTTGCGCTAATTGGCAAACCTTTTATGCATATTTACGATCTTATGAACGGTTTCGGCCGCTTTATACAATTTCAACTATCGCTAATTCCTCTATTTTTCAAACGACCTTATAGAGTTAGAGAGTTTTTTCAGCAGATGGATATCATAGGCATAGGTACGCTCGGTGTTATTCTGCTGACAGCACTATTTCCTGGAATGGTTGAAGCTATTCAGCTCTATCACGGATTCCACCGCTTCGGCGCGGAAAATTTCATGGGCTATACGATATTCGTCTCTATCTCGAGAGAACTTGGGCCGGTATTTGCGGCTTTGATGCTTACCTCAAGAGCCATAAGCGCCATGGCGGCTGAGCTCGGAACGATGCGCGTTACTGAACAGATAGATGCCATAGAAACTCTTGCAGTTGATTCGAAAAAGTATCTGGTGATACCGAGGATTCTTGCTACTACCGTCTCCTTGCCTCTGCTGGTGATAACTTTCGACTTTGTGAGTAACGCAAGTGCTTACATCATAGCTACACAAGCTTTAGGAGTCAACCCGGTTGCCTATAAAAATACTATTCAGCAGTACCTTGAGTTTGCTGATATAGGAACGGGGGTTATAAAAGCTACAGTTTTTGGATTTTTGGTAAGTTCTATCGGTACATATTTAGGATATATTGCCAAAGGTGGCGCAAGAGGGGTAGGAATAGCAACTACATCGGCAGTTGTCTATTCGGCAGTCACTATATTTGCGGCCAACTACCTTCTCTCCTCGCTCTTTCTGCTTCTTGACTGGTAGGAATTAGCGGCAGCGCTCTATGCCGAGCCGCTTAATTAGTTTGTCGAAAAACTCTCCGGCCTCTTTATCGTAGTCGTCGTGAAACTCTATCGTGACTATTCCTCGCCCCTCATTTTCAACAATATCGCTTATCTCGACGCTGCACTCTTTGCGGTATGAGAGCCCTTTTAGCGCCTCCATAATCTTTTCCCTCTCTTTTGAGGTTCTGTAGAATAGTTCCAGTTTAGCGTAGCGCTCTTCTCTTGAGTTTACGGCTG
>JAKIUX010000239.1 GCA_021647345.1 Hydrogenimonas sp. | reverse complement strand
CCCTACTTTACCAATTCGCTCATACTTGCGCAGACTTCTCTATCACCGCATCGGCTAATGCGCTATCTTCTTTGGGTAGAGAAGCGTTTCGGGCGCAAAAGGAGCTTTCCGAACGCCCCTCGAACTCTCGATTTGGATATAATATTTTTTGACAACCTGCATTTAAAAAGCAGAAGGTTGACGCTTCCGCATCCGCACTTCGCCGAGCGTGATTCGGTGATAATACCGATGCGTTTTATGATGTATAGGCGGCGGCGTACACTATGCAGAGGCTAAAAGAGGAGTTTGGATGAAATTGATGACTTTTACGGCACCGACACCTGCACAGGCGCTTAAAGCGGCTCAGCGCGAGTGCGGCGAAGATGCTCTTGTCGGCAGTACCAAGCAGATAAGAAAGAGGAGTATCAGCCAGCCGGCACTTTATGAAGTGGTGGTTGCAATTGAGGATACCCCCGTAAAAAAGAGAAAGAGCCGAAAAGAGAGCGTAACCGCAAAAGAGGATGATAGCGGCGCAAAAGATAGTGTAAACAGCTCTGACGACGTTCTCTTGAATATCTCGGAAGCTGCCCGTCAAATTTCAGAGATCGCCAATGTTTCGCAGCCTCGGAAGCGTCCGAGGGTGAAGGTCGAAGTGGATGAGGAAGCAGCAGTGCTAAGCGGTGGAGTCGAGTTAGATGAGCTAAAGGCTATAAAGGGCGAGCTTCTCAAGCTTACGGATAAGGTTAAGCTGATACAAAATATGGTTTGGGAGGAGAAGAGGCCGGCAGGGTCAGGTACACTTCCTCCCGAGTTTGCCGAAATATATCGCCTTGCTAAGAGTAGCGGTATGGACCCTCTCCATCTTGATGAGATAATGCGCCTGACGCTCGAACATATGCCGATCCAGATGCGCTCTTCGACGCAGACGGTTCGCCGCTACTTCAAGACCCTTCTTAGAAAGATGGTTCCTGTGCGGCTTGAAAGAGAGCTTGTACCGCCTCAAAAGAAAATATTGATGCTTGTTGGGCCCACCGGTGTAGGCAAGACGACGACACTTGCAAAATTAGCTGCAAGATATGCCTATATGATGGAGAAGAAGTACAAAGTTGGCATAATAACGCTCGATACATACCGCATAGGTGCCGTGGAGCAGCTCATGCAGTATGCGAAGATGATGCGCATAGGAATAGAGGCGGTTGTCGACCCGCCGGAGTTCATAACCGCTCTGCAGACCCTTTCGCATATGGATATCATACTCATAGATACGGTCGGAAGCAGCCAGTACGACAAGGAGAAGATAGAGAAGCTGCAGCAGTTTCTCTCGACCCATACCGATGTAGGAATAGATGTCAGTCTGGTGATGGGCGCACCAACGAAGCTGGAGGATTTAAGAGCGATATATTCGAACTTCTCTATTCTCGGTATAGATACCCTTATCTTTACCAAGCTTGATGAGACGAGGGGCTACGGAAATATCTTCTCTCTCGTCTACGAAACAGAGAAACCGGTAAGCTACCTCTCTACGGGGCAGGAGGTTCCCGACGATCTAATGTGTGCCGATAGCGACTATCTTGTCGAATCTCTTTTGGAGTCCGGCTCATTAAAAGGCGGGAAATGAGCACGCAGGCAAGCAGACTCGAAGCTCTGATGGAGAGCCACCGCAACGCAGAGCAAAAGACAAGAGTTGTCGCCATAACGAGCGGCAAAGGGGGGGTTGGCAAGAGCACTCTTAGCGCGAACATCTCCTACGTTCTTGCTTCTCGCGGCTTCAAAGTGGGTCTAATGGATGCCGACATAGGGCTGGCCAACCTAGATGTGATGTTCAATGTAAGGGCTGATAGAAACATACTTCACGTATTGAGAGGGGAGGTTGGTTTCAAGGAGATCGTGGTACCGCTTGAGGAGAATCTCTACCTCATTCCCGGTGAGAGCGGTGATGAAATTTTGAAATTTTCCGATGCCACTATCGTCAGCCGTTTCATAGACGAGGCCCAGATGCTTGAGAGCCTTGACTTTCTTATAATCGATACCGGTGCCGGTATAGGCGATACGATACAGATGTTTCTAAGAGCGGCCGATGAAGTGGTGGTCGTGACCGTTCCGGATCCGGCCGCTATAACGGACGCATACGCGATGGTGAAAGTTGTCAGCAAGATAAAGAGCGATCTCTCGATGGTGGTGAATCAGGTAAGAAACCACAAAGAGGGGTTGAAGATATTTGAAACTATCAAAAAGGTTGCTGCCGGAAATATCGGGGGAGATCTGAATTTGAAGATGCTCGGTTCTGTACGTTCCGATCCTCAAGTGGCAAGAAGCGTGAAGCAGAGGGTACTTGTCTGCAAGGAGCTCTGAAATATCGCTCCGGCGACCGATATAGGGGCGATTGCCGATGCGCTTGCGCAGAAAAAGGAACACAAAATGCTTGAACGAGGAAAAGAGGGCGGAATCGGCACCTTTTTCAAGAGACTGTTGGGGCAGTTTTAGAAGGATGTTAATGCGTGAGAGCAACTTTATCTCTTTTTGGGTCGTATGCGGCTTCTTTATAGGGCTTCTTGCGGCTTTCGCAAAGGGGAGC
>JAKIUX010000238.1 GCA_021647345.1 Hydrogenimonas sp. | reverse complement strand
TGGTCCACCGATCGGCTGTCGCAAAGATGCCGACGCGCTTTGGCGAGTTCGAGGCGATCGTCTTCGAAAACGACATCGATCACGTGGATCACATGGCGCTGGTGCTAGGCGAGATCGATTCTGAAGATCCCGTCCTGATTCGTGTGCACAGCGAATGCCTTACCGGCGACGCTCTGCAGAGCCGCAAATGCGACTGCGGAGAGCAGCTTGAATTTGCTCTGCATATGATACAAAGCCAAGGAGGCATTGTCATCTATCTGCGACAGGAGGGACGAAATATAGGCCTTTTTAACAAAGTAAACGCTTATGCTCTGCAAGATAGAGGCCTCGATACTGTGGCGGCCAACCACCAGCTCGGCTTCAGCGCCGACGAACGCACCTACGAGATGGTAGAGAGAATACTCTCTCATTACGGAGTGAAAAAGATTAGGCTTCTTACCAACAACCCGAAAAAGATAGAGAGTCTAAAGGGGGTAAAGATCGTAGAGAGGCTTCCTATAGTTGTCGAGTCCAACCCCCACAACGAAGAGTATCTTCAGACCAAAAAGAGCAAAATGGGGCACCTTTTGTAAAAATTAAAAGTTTTGGAAAGTGAAGCGGTGAAATTTGAGAGACTAAAAAGTGCGTTATCAGGCATTGATATAGATAGCAAAACCTTAAAGAGACTCGAGCTTTTTACGAAAACTCTGATGGAGTGGAACAGGGTTCACAATCTCACAGGTGCCAAAAGCGAAGGTGAGATTGCCGAGCAGATCGCCGACTCTCTCTGGCCGATTACATTTTTACCGTCATCCCCCAAAACGCTTCTTGATATTGGAAGCGGTGCAGGCTTTCCGGGGCTCATTCTTGCGGCGGCTTGGCCAAAAACAGAAACGACTCTATGTGAACCGCTAAAAAAGAGGGCATCTTTTCTTCGTTACGCCGCCCTTGAGCTTGATCTGCCCAGAGTCAAAGTTGAGGCAAAAAGAGTAGAAGAAATCGAGCCGGCCAAGTTTGACCTTATAACTTCAAGAGCCGTCACGAGAACCGAGAGACTGATGGAGTGGTGCCGCCCCTTCATCGCTGAAGGGACCAATGTTCTCTTCTACAAAGGGGAGCGCGCTGACGAAGAGGCAAAAGAGCTTGGAGAGTGCAACACCAAGATAATCGAGCGGGAAAAACGAAACTACCTATGGATAAAGGATGCCTTTAGATGCTTAAAATATTGTTGACAATTTCAGTCATTGCGGCTGTCTACTTTTTTCTTATAAAAAAGCCTCAAGTGGCGAAAAAGAAAAGAGAGCGTGCAGAGGCACAGAAGAGAAAACCGGAGCTTGATGAAGATATAATGGTTGAGTGCGAAGAGTGCGGTACATTTGTAAGCTCAAAAGAGACTATAATAGTTTCGGGCAAATACTACTGCTCAAAAGAGTGCGCAAAGGTGAAGTGATGATATTGATAGGACACCCCGATATTCCATATAATCCTCTCTACTATGTGGAGAGCGTAGATGAAATAAAAAAGAGTCCGTCAGGCTCCGCTTTGTGGCTTGGAAGCTTTAAAGAGTCGAGAGATTTGGTCAAGCACTGCTTCGAAAACGGCATAGAGTACGCGGTAACAGCAGAGAGTATAAAAGATGCCGTTATAGCCAACTCTTTGCATGCGCGATATATCGTAGCGCCTCTTGAGCTTGCTATAGAGCTTCAAAAGATAGCAGAAACATATCTGTTTGATGCAAAGATTTTGGTACCGATAAACGACGAGAACGAGATAGAGAGGGTTGCAAAAGAGGGGGTAGACGGGGTTATCTTTTCTGCTGCAATAATCGCTTGATCTCCTCTTTGCTTACACTATTAAATTCTTAAAGAAAACTTGACTTTATATTGATTTGTTAGTATACTTTAGTCGGTATGACTAAATTATTAAAAATAAGGAAGTGAACATGGAAGCGGTAAAGACAGTTGTATTGCTTACGCTGATGACGCTGCTTATGGTGTGGGTAGGAGGCATATTCGGCGGCCAAAGCGGTATGCTAATAGCTCTGGCGATTGCAGGAGTTATGAATTTCTTCTCATACTTCTACTCCGACAAGCTTGTGCTTAGGCACTACCATGCAGTCGAAGTGGATGAGCTGCGCCTGTGGTCAGCAAAACAGCTGGCTGGAGGCATGTTGTGGAGTATTGCAGCTCCAAAACAGGCACTTTCCGGAATCTGTGATAGAATTAGGCCATGCTGAACGCCTTTCGAGAAGATATCCGCACTGCCTTCGATCGCGACCCTGCCGCCCGCTCATCCTGGGAAGTGCTCACCTGCTATCCGGGCTTGCATGCGATCTGGATGTATCGGCTGGCCAATGCCTGCTGGCGCAATCATCTGCTGTGGCTTGGGCGATTTATTTCGCATGTGGCGCGCTGGCTGACCGGCATCGAAATTCATCCCGGTGTAACGATAGGCAAGCGTTTTTTCATTGATCACGGCATGGGCATTGTGATCGGTGAAACGACATCAGGCAGGATATCTTGATCCTGGACGATATTCGTATCGAAGCGAGTGGTGAAATCTCCCCTGAAGGTGACGGCAA
>JAKIUX010000237.1 GCA_021647345.1 Hydrogenimonas sp. | reverse complement strand
TATAGGTTCATTGGAGTCTTTGAGAAAGTCACTGTATGATAAAATATTATTCGCCAACATGGTTTTATCCTTTTAGACTTGGAAATCTTGGATAAATTATACCAACCTGTTTGAGTATCTTTTGATATTTCAGGTGGGTACCATGTTGGTGTACTCTTCTACAAATTCTTGCAATAATAGATTCAGATAGAGAGTTTTTTAGAGCATTTAGATGAAGGAGGGGAAGATGAGAGGATTGATCGGCTCGTTGGCGGCAATTCTATTTTTTGTAACTATGTGTGCGGCGGATGAGAGTGTATGGAAAAAAGCGACTTCCAAGTTTGGCAGCAGTGCCGACAGATATCTCTACCTGGCACTTCCTCTGAAAGAGAGTGGCAAGAGCCTGCTCTCTCCGCTTGTGAAAGAGGATAGCTCATACTATGTCAAGAGTGCCGAATATAAAGTAAGCGTCAGAGATGGAAAGAGAGAGGGGAGTTTCAGGGTAAATTTCGGTGTTCGGAAAATCGGTATGACAATAAGAGGCATAAAAAACGGAATAATCGTAGATGTCGGAGAGAAAGAGATTTATGATATCTTCTATAAATTTGATGACGGCAAGGGAAAAGTCGAATATCACAACTACTTCAAGGAGCTTCCTGCAAAGAGTTCCGTCCGCCTATTTCCCGGTTTCTACGGCTCCAAGCTTTTCGGCAGGTTCGATTTAGAAAAGGTAGATAATTTTCCCCACTATATAGGCTGCAGTGTAAAGAGAGAAGAGAGCGAGTATATTAGACTCGACCCATCCGCTTACACAGATATGAGAGCCGACCCTTACGAGAGCGGAGATAGATCGCTGCTTTTGGAAAGTTCGCTGCTCGATTATGCTTCGAAAAATTGGGATCTCATCTCTGAGTTGAGAATTTGGAATATCTTCCATTACGGCATAAGCAGACCGAAAGATCGCACTCTGACAGGTTTTTTGAAGATAGAGTTCTATGTCAAACCTGTTGCCGAACCATACAAGTTCGGAAATGTCACGCTTCCATTTTCCAATATATGGTATGAAGTGAACTATAGTATCTCTTCCGAAATGGCAAAAGCGGCACTTTTTGCTTCGGAATACTCCTTGGTTCCTCAAAGGAGCTTTTTCCTCTTCAGAAAAAGTTCAAAAAGTGGCGAAAAGATAGATTTCGAAGTAGATATTTCTATCGATAATATAGTGTTTGAAAAAATAGAATAGTTTAGTTGATATTATCAGAGACGGAAGTTATTCCGCCTTTTTAATATATTCATGACTCGGCAAACGGAAGGATTTTAAGAAAAAGCAACAACAACAGTTCTCTTTGTAAAACTTGCCACCTCAAGTAGGGTTTTGGCTCACAGCGGTAGGACTTTTTACAGCCGCTTTTTCCTTGCTTTTATAGATTATCATTTAAATATATAGTTACCATTTAACACACACTTGAAAAAAAGTGTTACGCAGAGTTACACCAACTCCCCCAACATACTCTCTCTTTGATACAATTGTCTAAATCAAAATTTCATTAAGGAGAGATAATGGGTTTTATGGCCGATTATGAGAAACATATAAAGGAGCGTGAAGCTCTCGGCGTTCCGCCGCTTCCGCTTACTGCTGAGCAGACGGCTCAAGTTATAGAGCTTCTCAAGGAGATTCCGATTGTCGAAGAGGAGAAGCTTCTCGATCTTCTTGAAAACCGTGTTCCGCCGGGAGTCGACGATGCGGCATACGTAAAAGCGGCTTTTTTGAACGATATAGTCCAGGGCAAGGCAAAGTCGGCTGCTATTTCACCGCTTAGAGCTGTCAAGATGCTCGGTATGATGCTTGGAGGTTTCAACGTTAAGCCTCTAATAGACGCTCTAGAGCATGAAGATAAAGAGATAGCCCAAGAGGCTGCGAACCAGCTTAAGCATACACTTCTTGTTTATGACGCGTTTAACGATGTCAAAGAGCTTGCCGACAAAGGTAACGAGTATGCGAAAGAGGTTATGAAGAGCTGGGCTGAAGCTGAGTGGTTCCTTAGCCGTCCGGAGCTTCCTGAAGAGATTACAGTTACTGTTTTCAAGGTACCTGGCGAAACCAATACGGATGACCTCTCTCCCGCAAGTGAAGCTTTTACAAGAAGCGACATCCCCCTGCATGCAAACAGTATGCTCGGCGCAAAGATGGAAGATCCGATAGGAACCATAAAAAAACTCAAAGAAAAAGGCCACCCTGTAGCATATGTGGGTGACGTCGTAGGTACGGGCTCAAGCCGAAAGTCGGGTATCAACTCTGTTCAGTGGCACTTGGGCGAGGATATTCCGGGAGTTCCCAATAAGAGAACCGGCGGTATTGTAATTGGAGGCATAATCGCTCCAATCTTCTTCAACACTGCGGAAGACTCAGGAGCACTCCCTATAGAGGCTCCTGTAGATGCTCTCGAAACAGGTGATGTAATAACTATAAAGCCCTATGAAGGCAAAATATATAAAGATGGAAAAGTAGTAAGCGAGTTCAAACTCAAGCCAAACACACTTCCTGATGAATTTAGAGCAGGGGGGCGTATTCCTCTTATTATCG
>JAKIUX010000236.1 GCA_021647345.1 Hydrogenimonas sp. | reverse complement strand
TCAGCCCCCTCATCCTGACCGATACGAAGATTCTCTTTATCACTCTTAAGTGGATAATCAGAAACTATCAGATCAGCATCCTCCTCATCGGTCAGATAGTCGGTAAGAAATTTTCTTAGAGATTTTTCAAGAAGAAGCGAACGGCAAGATAGTGCAATTTTCATCATTTTTGTCCATAACGAAACTTTTTCGACATTATAACAAAGTACCCGCTAAACAAATCATCTCTATGACCGATATTCCTTAAAACAGAAATGGAGGAAAGCGAGATGGAGATTTTCAACGCTATGCGGACTCAGCAGACGCACTCCTCATTGCCTAAAGATACCGAACTCATCGACAAACCGGTACAACAGACCCACAGAAGTGCCAACGAGGTACAGCAAGAGGCAAAACAGGCAGGGGAGAAGGCCGACACCCAGAAACTTAAAAAAGAGCTGCAGGAGATTACCGACCAGCTAAACAAAGAGATGAACCCTCTGAATACATCCATTCGGTTCGGATTCGACGATTCTTTGGAAGAGCTGTATGTATCGGTTATCGATACGAGCAGTGATCAGGTAATTAGGAAAATACCCTCTGAAGAGGCTATGAGACTCGCAGCCAAAATGCGAGAGCTTGTCGGAATGATATTCGACAAGAAGGGGTAAACTTTAAAAAAGCATGGACGCAAAAATATCATTGAAAAAGGATTGAAAATGACTGCAGCAGCCGCTTACAACACATACACACAGAACAATATAGAGGTAGAGTCACCGCAAAAGCTTATAGAGATGCTATATGAGGGCATCATTCGTTTCAGCTCTATGGCAAAAAAAGCTATAGAGCATGGCGATATAGAAAAGCGTGTTTACTGGACGAACCGTGCCGTAGCCGTATTTGTAGAACTGATCAACTCACTAGACAAAGAGAGAGGCGGAGAGGTCTCCTTATATCTGGAGGGTCTTTATAATCAACAGATAAAGTTTCTCAACCAGAGCAATGTCGAAAATAGTACCGAATATCTTGACATCGTAATCCGCGTAACCAAGGAGCTTCTGGAAGCGTGGAGAGAAGTTACGGCAGATGAACTGGCATAAATCTTTTACGGCAGCACTCGTAACTGAGAGCATCGATGAGCTTCTCTCGCTCATCGACAATATACCGAAGTTCGAGAAAACAGAAGATATGCAGAGCGCTTTGGAACTGATCAAAAGCGCTACTGAAATCTTCGAGAGAAAAAAGAGCGAACTTAGAGAACAGATGCAAAAGATCGAAAATCAAAAAAAATTCATAACATCAAGCACCCTGCAATCCTCTGTTAGACTTGACATACACTCATAAGATTTTCAACTCAATTACGATAAAATCCCCCAAACTTCTTTACTATAGGGATAGCGTATGAAAAAAAAGGTAAAAAAAGCGGTCCTCGCATACTCCGGAGGGCTCGATACAAGTATAATTCTTAAGTGGCTGCAAGATGAGTACGGATGCGAAGTCGTTACCTTCACTGCCGATATCGGACAGGGAGAAGAGGTTGAGCCGGCACGAGAAAAGGCGTTGAAGCTCGGTATAAAGCCTGAAAATATCTTCATAGAGGATCTTAGGGAAGAGTTTGTTCATGACTATGTATTCCCGATGTTTAGAGCCAACGCCATATATGAGGGTGAGTACCTTCTTGGAACATCGATAGCAAGACCTCTCATAGCAAAAAGACAGATCGAAATAGCGGCTCTTACGGGTGCCGACGCAGTAAGCCACGGAGCGACCGGAAAAGGAAACGACCAAGTACGTTTTGAGCTTGGCTACCTCGCTCTAAACCCCGACATCACCATCATCGCTCCCTGGAGAGAGTGGGACCTAAACAGCCGTGAAAAACTTCTTAAATATGCCGAATCACACGGCATCCCCATAGAGAAACACGGCAAAAAGTCGCCCTACTCCATGGATGCGAATCTTCTTCATATCTCATATGAGGGGGGAATTCTCGAAGACCCCATGAATGAACCGGAAGAGAGTATGTGGAGATGGACGGTAAGCCCCGAAAAGGCCCCTGATGAACCCGAATATATAACCATCACCTACAAAAACGGTGACCCTACCGCTATAAATGGAGAAGAGATGACACCTGCAGAGCTGCTTACAGCTCTCAACCAATATGGCAACAGACACGGAATAGGCAGGCTCGACATTGTCGAAAACCGCTATGTAGGCATGAAGAGCCGCGGATGTTATGAAACACCGGGCGGCACGATAATGCTAAAAGCGCACAGAGCTATAGAGTCGATAACTCTCGATAGAGAGGAGGCACATCTTAAGGATGAGCTTATGCCGCGGTATGCAAAACTTATCTACAACGGATTCTGGTTCGCTCCGGAGAGAAAGATGCTTCAGGCCGCAATAGATAAAACGCAAGAGAATGTAAACGGTGATGTGCGCCTTAAGCTATACAAGGGCAGTGTTACAGTCGTTGGCCGTCAATCTCCAAACTCGCTCTTTAACCCTGAGTTCAGCACGTTTGAAGAGGACAGCGTCTACAACCAAAAAGATGCCGAAGGCTTCATACGCCTCAACGCCCTAAGATTTGTGATTGAG
>JAKIUX010000235.1 GCA_021647345.1 Hydrogenimonas sp. | reverse complement strand
TAATAAATTTTAAGCTATGATTCCCCAGAATTTTCTAATTGAGAAGGATTATACCATATGGCACATCACAAATCGGCACTGAAACGTATTCGTCAGACTGTAAAAAGAACAGCTCGCAACAGATATTACAAGACTCGTATCAAAAATATCACTAAAGCAGTAATCGCAGCGGTAGAGGGCGGCGACAAAGAGGCTGCTCAAAACGCTATGAAAATAGCCAACCGAGAGCTGCACAAATATGTGAGCAAAGGTATTCTGAAAAAAAATACGGCAGCGCGCAAAGTTAGCCGCCTTCAGACAAAAGTTAACGCACTCGGAGCGGCTTAACAGCCGGCCGAGCCCTCTGTAAAAATAGAAAAACAGATTCCGCTTAATGCTTAAAGAGAAACTCCAGCCCTTCATAGATCGATATAACGAAATAAACACTCTTCTTAGCTCTCCCGATATCACAAGTGATATAAAAAAGATGACAGCCCTTTCAAAAGAGCAGTCTGATCTTGAACCTCTCGTAGAGAAGGCTAAGGCTTACATTTCCACCGTAGAGGCGATAGAGGAGAACAAATCACTCCTATCCGATCCGGAGCTTGGAGAGCTTGCGGCAGAAGAGCTGAAAGAGCTTGAGCCAAAACTTGAAAAGATGAACGAAGAGATCAAGCTCCTTCTGTTGCCTAAAGATCCCAACGACGACAAAAATATATATCTTGAGATCCGAGCCGGAACAGGCGGTGACGAAGCGGCTCTTTTTGTCGGCGACCTTTTCAAAGCTTACGTAAGATACGCCGAAAACAAAGGGTGGAAAATAGCCATAGAGAGCTCGAGCGAGAGTGAAGCGGGAGGCTATAAGGAGATAGTAGCCCTCATAAAAGGAGAGAAGGTCTACAGCCGCCTTAAGTATGAAGCCGGTACGCATCGTGTTCAGCGAGTTCCGGCTACCGAATCCCAAGGGCGCATACACACCTCCGCCGTTACCGTCGCCATACTGCCGGAAGTTGAAGATGTGGATGTTGAGATCAACCCGAACGACCTCAAAATTGATGTATACCGCTCTAGCGGATGCGGGGGGCAATCTGTAAATACTACAGACTCGGCAGTTAGAATCACCCATATTCCTACCGGCATAGTTGTCGCGATGCAGGATGAGAAGTCTCAGCACAAAAACAGAGAGAAAGCTCTGAAGATTTTGAAGGCAAGAGTCTACGAAAAGCATCTGCAAGAACAGCTCGCCGCATCGAGTGCAGACAGAAAAGCGCAGGTGGGCTCAGGCGATAGAAGCGAACGCATAAGAACCTACAACTACCCCCAAAACCGCATTACAGACCACCGCATCGGATTAACTCTCTATAGGCTGAGTGAAATAATGGAAGGTGGACTGCTTGATGAAATTATCGAGCCGCTAATAGCTCACTTCCAGGCTGAAGCAATAAAAGAGGCCGGGCTCTAAGAGCCTGCTACCCTCTCCTACCTTCTCTTTTCGCCTTTGACAAGAAGCATTGCAATCTCTTTCGAACTATCGGGCAGAGTACTCTTCTCATCTCTCTCATCAAATATACTCCACTCATGCTTTACAATGGTACTCTTTACAATACGCGTATACTTCTCTCGCAGCTGAGAGTACATCTGCAGATATGAAGCCGCTATAAATCCGCCAAACTCCGCCCCTTTGCGCTTTGCCTCATATCGAGCTTCCCTAAACTCCTCATACGCCCAGTGGCGGTTAAGATTTCTCATATAGGAAGCTATCGACTCCTCGAGAGAAGAGAATATCTTTATCTTGTATCTCTTGCCCTCTGGACGATTTTTTGGAACTATCCCTCTTTTACCCCATGTCCATTCGCCAAAAAGGTTGTTAGCTTCTCGAGCAAAACGGCTCTTGCCCCAGTTGCTCTCTATAGCCGCTTTAGCCAGAACCAGTGATACCGGAATTGTATCGATCTTTTTAAGATACTCCTCTTTGTCGTACAGAGACTTTATGCGGTACTTTTTCGCTATTTTCGCAAGTCTCGCTACAGCTTCCGCGTTCGCTATACCATCTTCGGTGAAGTGTGAGAAGAAAGCCTCTACAAACTTCCGCTCAAGCTCTATCTTCTTCTCCTCTTTCAAAATTAGAGGGTAGAGTATCTTTACGAAGCGCTCTTTCTGCGCTTTCTCATCTTTTATCTTGTAGTAGTCGGCCGGAAACGACGTGAGCGTATCGGCAACTACGAGCGCAGCTGCAAGCAGCACTCCCATAACTATCTTAATCAAATTCTCTCTCCAATTTCGCGTCAAATATGCGGCGCACCTCCCCTTTCAAGGTTAGGCGCTCACCCTTTTTTGAAAGATTCAATCTCTCGCCTCCGGCAGGTATAACAACAGCACTCTCTGCGACAAATCCTTCAAGGCTTGCTCTAAGGAATGCGGCGGCCATTCCGGTTCCGCAAGCAAGAGTCTCATCTTCGACCCCTCTTTCATAGGTTCTGACTCTGATAACTCCATCTTTTGCGCTTGCGTAGTTGACATTTGCGTTATACCTGTTTCGAAGCTCTCTCGCCTCCTCTTTGTCAAAAGTGTCAACATTGTCAACAAGCGTCACAAGGTGCGGAAC
>JAKIUX010000006.1 GCA_021647345.1 Hydrogenimonas sp. | reverse complement strand
TGGCCGACCTGAAAATCGATAAAAAGATACTCCATATTTCAATAAAGCGAGAAGAGTTTTTGCGTATGGCTCTACAGATGGCCAAAGCTGTAAAGCTTGTCGATAAAGAGATGAGGCCCTACCTATTTCTATATATACTCTCCTGCTTCAAAAAGATCCCTTCTCAACTCCTTTGCGAACGTATCCACACACCCAACATATATAAGAAGGTTTTGAAATTTCAAAAGTGCGTTCCGTCTCGAATAACAGATAGATTTCTGGCTGCCGTCGCTCTGAAAATGGCTATTAGGCAGTGGCTTGGAGTTTACGCTGATAGAGTTAAAAAGAGATCGATAAAGCTTGGTATTTACGAAAGAGGCTTCGACCCAGGCATCAGGCCTGCCGATCTGCTCGAAGAGGGGTATGCCGGAAAGAGACTTGGCGAGGAGCTTAGAAGAAGAGTGCTCGAGACTCTGCGTAAAAGATTCTCGAAAGATATTTCATGAAGATATCTCTTGCGCTCTCCGGAGGGGGCATCAGGGCAGCTGCGCATCTTGGCGTCGTGAAGGTTCTGCAAGAGAACGGTTTCGAAATAGCCGCTATAAGCGGAAGCAGCGGCGGAGCGATAGTGGGTGCGCTTTTATGCGACAAGAAGAGGCCTGAGGATATTCTGAAACTGATAAAAACTCTAAAGCTCAAAGATCTTGCCGGCCCATCTGGGGCTGGAGGAGTTTTCGGCCTTGGAAAGTTGGAAAAAATTCTACAGGAGAATTTGGAGTCGAAGCGCATCGAAGATCTTCCTGTTCCGTTTACAGTTGCGTGTACCGACCTAAGCGGCGGCTCTGTGCTATATTTCGATGAAGGGCCGCTTTCTAAGCTTACTATTGCCTCATCATCTCTTGTTCCGATCTTCTCTCCTGTGAAGCATGAGGGCATGCTCCTAGCTGATGGAGGGTTCATGGACAATTTGCCTGCAAAACCGTTGAAAAGATACGGCTATCCAATAGTTGGCATAAATGTCAATCCTATACCGCAAAAAGAGCCTTCCGGCCTTCTTTCAGCTACTATACGAGTACTTATGTTGATGATGGGTGCAAATATTAAAGCTTCCAGGGAGTTTGTCGATTTTTACATAGAGCCCTCAGGGTGCGGCGAGATAAATATATTCGATCTTAAAAAAGCGGATACGGCTTACGAAGAGGGAGTAAGAAGCGCTCAGAACTCATTGGCAGATCTTATATCGGCAATGGAGCATAAAGATAAAAAAAATTGATTATATCTTTCTGATTAAGATATTAAAAAAAATGATATAATAACGCAACTGTATATACTCTCTTTTGCATTTTTGAAATATTTTTGAATTGGTTGGTTTGATGGAAAAACTGAATGAAAAAAGCTTTTAAACTCCTCTTTGGTATAATCGCAAAAATTGCCAAAGGGCTTGAATGACTAGATTTTATCGGGTTTTGATAGATTGTCGCGACGAGAAGGGGCTTGTATACAAAATAAGCAAAGCCTTTTTCGATTTCGGCCTGAATGTGGAGAAGAACAGAGAGTTCGTCGACGCTCAAAACGGAAAATTTTTCATGAGAAGCGAAGTGAGCGGCAAGTTCGATCCTGAAGCTCTCGAAGCTGAACTGCGCCTCGTACTTCCGGAAAATGCAGCTATTCGCCTTGTTGAGCCGCGCCCCAAGCGAATTGTCATCATGGCTACAAAAGAGAGCCACTGCCTCGGCGATATTCTAATACGCCACGAAGCGGGTGAATTGGAGGCCAAGATAGTCGGAGTAATCTCGAACTACGAAACCCTTAAAAGCCTTGTAGAGAGGTTCGATATTCCATATATTTGTATAAGTCATGATGGACTGACTCGAAGTGAGCATGAGAGGCGTATTTTGGAAGAGATCGAAAGGTTTGAAGAGGTTGATTATATAGTGCTGGCAAAGTATATGCGTATTTTAACTCCGGAGTTCGTAGAGCGTTTCGAAGAGAGAATTATCAATATACACCACTCATTTCTACCTGCTTTCATAGGGGCTAACCCTTATAAACAGGCTTATGACAGAGGTGTCAAGATAATAGGGGCTACGGCGCATTTTGTCAACAACAATCTCGATGAGGGTCCTATTATAGCTCAGGGCACTATTCCTGTCGATCACGCTATGGATTGGAGACAGATGCAGCGTTCCGGACGAGATGTAGAGAAGATTGTTTTGGCCAAGGCCTTGAAACTGGCTCTCGAGGACAAGGTTTTCGTTTACGCCAACAAGACGGTTATTTTTGACTGATGAGACGCATTATCACTCTTTTGCTTTTTACCGCGGTATTTCTTATAGCCTCCTCAGGGTTTTGGCAGAAGGTTTTGGAGATCGAGAATAGTCTATACTCTTCAAGTATGAAGGGTGTTGAGAAAAGAGAAGCCGATAGCAACGCAACGGCAGCCTCCAAGATGGAAGATGCCTCATCTTTGGTAGATAAACGTGTAGCTCAATTCAATCAGCTAATCTCTAAGCTCAAAGAGGCCCCCTACGAGGTAAAGACGGAAAAGAATCCCTTCTATAATCCGAGTGAGGCAAAAAGAGAGAGGGCCAAAATTTTGGCCCGAATAGGAGTCAACAGAGAGTATGGTTACGATAGTGCAGTAATGCGCGACACGATAGCTTTGAAGAGTCTTGAAACGAAAGGGCACATATACCGCTTTTTCGTTACACTGGCAGATGAGTGGACCTCTCTTGATGAGGAGGGTCTGAAAAAGATCATAGAGTCCGAGAGAGAGTTTATAGGCTCCATACCTCTTGAAAAATTCAGATCCGCATATAAAAGAGCCTTGCAAGAGAGAGACAAAATCTCTCTTCAGATCGTACAAAACTACGAAAATCTTAAAATGCATCTTGCTTTCTACAAAGACTTTCTCGACTATCTCGCCTCGAATCCTGCACTTCTGCACTATCGATCTCTTGCTGCAATGTTCAGACTCGATCAGATTATAGAGAAGATCAACGAAGTTGAGATTTTTGCTAAACTGAATACCTATTTGCGATATATTCGTCTTGATATGGGAAGGGTTTCGATATTTTTTCTCATCATGCTGGTCGCTTGGGGCGCCAGTTTCATGCTATACCATCGTCTCTACGGGTTTTTGAAAAAGCTGATACTCAAAAAGAGAGACGAGATAGACGAACTTCTGCTCTCCAATCTCGACGGAATGAGAAAGCCTCTATATCTTCTCGTTCTCGCCTTCGGTTTCGAGCTCGGTCTTGAGGTACTGATGTACCCATCGCCTATGCCGGAAAAGATGAGTCTTCTTTTTTACGCCTTCTATCTTGCTATAGGAGCCTATATCGTTATAATCGCTATCGACAGTCTCTTTTTCGACTACCTTGTGAAGCGAGGAGAGATAAAAAACACCCAGATGCGCCAGGAGCTTGTAAACCTTGTTCTCTCCATACTCAAGATAACGGTAGTTACGATAGCTATATTTATGCTTCTTGTGAAGATGGGGGTAAATATTACAGGGCTTTTAGCCTCTTTGGGAATCGGCGGTTTGGCGATAGCGCTTGCGGCGCAAAACACGCTTAGCAACTTTTTCGGTCTTTTGAAGATCATTTTTGACAACTCCTTCTCCCAAGGGGATTGGATCGAGACAAAAGATGTTGAGGGTACCGTTGTGGAGATAGGTTTTATCAGTACCTTTATCAGAACTTTCGACAATGCTCTTATTACAGTGCCTAACGCCACCCTTGCCAACACCCCTTTAAAAAACTGGAGCAAGAGAAAAGTTGGCAGAAGGCTGAAGATGCATATAGGCGTAACCTATGGCGCCAAAAGAGAAGATCTGATAAGAGCGGTCGATGAGATCAGGCAGATGTTGACCGAGCATCCCGGTATCGCCTCGTCACACAAGATAGATGAAGCAGATTTAAAAAGACTTAGCAAGAGGGAGAGAAAGCTTGTCTCTACAGAAGATAAATACGGTGTGAAAAGCACACTGCTCGTCTACCTTGACGAGTTTGCCGACTCTTCGGTAAATATACTCATCTACGCCTTTTCTAAAACGGTAAATTGGAGAGAGTGGCTGGAGGTGAAACAGGATGTTCTGCTTAAAATCTGGGAAATACTTGATAGAAACAATCTTGAGTTCGCCTTTCCATCCGAGTCGATCTATTTCGATAGAGAGAATATAGAGAGCAGCTTCAAATCGGTTTTGCATAAAGATGGTTAATTGAGTGCTCTGAAAAATTGAGCGCTCCAAAAAACTCTCCTGTGAACAACATCTGCAGCGTAATGATCGGAATTTCAGTGAAATTCCGGGATACCAAAGCGAAGCCGTTTTAGCTAAAGAGTTTTTTCAGAGCATACAACTACAAAATCTCCCTCAGTCGAGATGAGATTTTTAGTGAAACTGAAGCAATATAGATCTTCAATGAAAGATGGAAGCTTTGCTTCCTTCTATTTTTCGATTAACCATCGACTATCGACTAAATCTCAAAGCCTTCGCTCGATCTATAATTTTTCATAGGTTTCAATTATAATTTTTAGGCTCCACGTTTGTTAGTATATTTGTACTGTTAATAATAAAATTAGGAAAATTTTCTAAGCTTTTCACCTAAATCGCGCTATAATCTTCCTATATCAGCAGTGGCGCTTTTTGCGTCGGCAAGATGGAACTCTTCAATGATTCGTAAACATATAACAGAACAGACGGCAATCTTTTTCAGTGTTACCAAGTGGGTCGTACTCTCTTCGATTGTGGGTGTAATGATAGGTGCCGTCGTCACCCTCTTTTTGAAGATTCTGCAGATTGCCGAAGAGAGCCGCTCTCAGTTCTCTTTTGAGTACTACTATCTGCTCCCGATAGCTCTGCTGCTGACAGTTTTCATCGTAAGAACTTTCGCTCCGAACGCGGAAGGCCACGGAACCGAAAAGGTGATAGAGGCTATACACAAGAGGCATGGGAATATAGATATAGCTGTAATTCCGGTAAAACTTGTCGCTACAGTTTTGACGATATTTGCCGGCGGCTCCGCGGGTAAAGAGGGCCCAGGCGCCCAGATAGGCGCAGGGGCCGCATCTTGGCTTTCAAACCTGCTTAAGTTTTCCAAGGAGGATCGTAAAAAACTTGTTATATGCGGTATCAGCGCCGGATTCGCATCTGTTTTCGGCACCCCGATAGCCGGGGCGATCTTCGGTGTCGAAGTGCTAATCATAGGTGTGATTCTGTACGATGTGCTGCTGCCATCTTTCATAGCAGGGTTTGCGGCTTTTACCACAGCCCAGTTTCTCGGTATCGAGTATACATATTTCGATATTCGCTTTTACCAGAGTGTCGCTCTTGATATTCCTCTTATTTTACAGGTGGTGGCGGCCGGTCTCTTTTTCGGTTTTATTTCTGATGTAGTTGTTACTGGGGTGAGCTGGGGGCAGAAGCTTGTATCCAAAATTCCACTGCACCCCTATCTCGTAGCTATGGCCGGAGGGTCGCTTCTGGTCATTTTAACTCTTATTTTCGGCGACCAATACCTGGGGCTCGGGCTGGAAACCATAAAAGATACTCTCAACCCCGATCCCTACTTTTCCAAAGATCTTCCCTGGTACGCATTTTTGCTCAAAACTCTCTTTACCTCCATTACCCTCAGTGTGGGAGGAAGCGGGGGCATAATAACCCCTATATTCTATGTAGGCGTCACAAGCGGCCATCTGTTTGTGCAGCTTGCCGGCGGAGAACATATGGCACTTTTTGCCGCACTGGGGTTTGTGAGCGTATTGGCGGGTTCTACGAACACTCCCATTGCTGCGATGATAATGGCTGTAGAGCTTTTTGGGCTTGAAATAGCCCACTACGCTGCTCTAAGCGCCGTTATAAGCTTCCTTATTACCGGCCATAGAAGCGTTTTTATGTCTCAAATACTCGCCATGAAAAAGTCTGAAATGCTCGAAGTAAAAGTTGGCGAAGTCATAGAGAACGCCTATGTCGATCTGGAGGAGAAGGAGATAGGTCGTATCAGAGACATAAAAGAGCGCATAAAGCGGCGAAGAGAGAGGCTCAAAGAAAAAAGAGCCGGAAAAACTCTTTCAAGACGAGAGGAGAATTAGTGTGGATATTATAATAGCAGGGGCCGGAAGGGTAGGATTCAACCTTGCAAGGACACTTTCTGTTGGCCACAGTGTAACAGTTATAGACAGAAACGCAGAGGCTCTACAGCGCCTGCAGGAGAGTCTCGACATACTTCCGGTTCATGGTGATATCGAAGATCCGGCCACTTACGGCAAACTCTCCGGGAGAGAGTGCGATCTCTTCATAGCTGTTACCGATATGGACGAAGCCAACCTGATCTCTACCCTAATCGCCGACGATTCGATCTCTTCCGGAAGAAAGATAATAAGGCTCAGAAACCAGTTCTTCGCCAAAAGTTCCATACGGCAGAAGCTGGGAATAGACGATGCCGTTTTTCCGATGCTGCTCACTTCGGAAACTGTTACCTCTCTTCTTGATTATCCGAAAGCAAACAATGTAAAGCAGTTTAAATATACAGATTTCAAACTTATTTCTGTAAGGGTCTCGAAAGAGGTAGGCTCCATGCGGTTGGAGCCCAAAGGTTTCGCTCTCGTAGGAGTAGAAAGAGAGAAGAGATTTTTCATACCTAAAGGTGATGAGAGTATACTGCCCAACGATCTGATATATCTTTTCGGTGACGAACGACCTATTCGAGAGCTCTGCTCGAAGCTGGAGGTGGAGGCTCCTGGCGCCATAAAAAGGTGTGTCGTTTTTGGAGGGGGCGATTTGGGGGTAAGTATAGCCAAAGCCCTCATAGAGCGGGGCAAAAGCGTAAAGCTTGTAGAAAAAGATATCTCGTTGTGCGAAAGAGCCGAAGAGAGTCTCGAAGGGGAGGCTATGACTATTAGCTGCAAATATGGAACAGGAGCCCTTTTTGAAGAGGAGGGACTCGAATATGCCGACATGATGATAGCGGCGACCGACAACGATGAATACAACATAATAAAATCGCTCGAAGCGAAAGAGCATGGAATCAAAAGGGTAGTAGCGGTCAATAACGAGATGGAGTACTATAGCCTGATGCACTCTCTTGGAATAGTGGTGGTAAGAGGACCGAAGATGAGCGCTTACAACGCTATAGTAGAGCGTATATACTCTAGCGGTGTGGTTATGGAGAGGAAATTTTGCGGCGGCAGAGGTACAATATTTTTGCGTAAGATCTTTCCCGGCTCACCAATTATCGGAAGAAGGCTCAGGCCGCTAAAGAGCAGAAAAGGCTTTCTCTCTTTCATCGTGCGAAGCGGTTCGCTTTTGTCTTTCGAAGAGAAGAGAGAAGCGCTGGAGGGGGATGTGATCGTTATTTTTACCACGTCTGATCTCGAATCTGACGTAAAAGAGTGGATATATGGACTTTAAAAGTATCTTTAAACTTTTGAGCTTCATAGGGATGACCCTCTCACTCTTCTTCTCTTTTACACTGCTTATAGGTCTTATTTATGGGGAGGCGTATGCTAATATGGCTCTTTTCGTCTCTTCCTTTTTCGCTCTAAACGCTGCCATGTGGCTGACACTTAGAGGCCATTCGATCAAACTCGGCATCAAAGAGAGCATACTTGCTGTAAATCTTTTGTGGCTGCTGCTCGGAATCGCGGGTGCCGTTCCCCTGCTTCTTTATACCGATATAACACCCGCTTCGGCTTTTTTTGAAGCTATAAGCGGTTTTACGACGACCGGCGCGACCGTCTTTACCGATATTGAATCGCTCGATAAGATGATACTTTTTCATAGAAGTCTTATGCACTGGCTGGGCGGAATGGGAATCATAGTTTTAGGAGTCGGGCTTCTCTCTCTTATAAATCCTACCGGCAGTCTCGCTCTTTTCAAAGCGGAAGCGACTGGAGTGCAGATGGAGAAGCTAACTCCGAAAATTAAACATACAGCTATGAGCCTGTGGGGAGTCTACATTCTGCTGACGCTTTTAGATACATTTTTGCTCAAGCTCTTCGGAATGGGGTGGTTCGACGCACTTAACCACGCCTTTTCCACTATTTCTACCGGAGGATTCTCTACAAAAAACAGCTCTCTCGGAGCTTTCGATAGCGATGGAATCATATGGGTTACTACACTATTCATGATTCTTTCGGGTATCAACTTTCTTGCTCATTTGCGACTCTTCTTTAGAGACGGAAGCGGTTACAGAAGCGAAGAGGTGAAGTGGTATATTGCGCTCTTTTTGCTTATGTCGATACTCTTGACGATCATTCATGCCGATCTTAGCGGAGAGAGCATATACTACTCTCTCAAACACTCCATGTTCAGCGTAGCTTCTGTAATGACCACTACCGGATTTGCCACGGTCGACTACGGCTCATGGAGCAACCTTGCCATCTCTGTACTCTTCGTAGCGATGCTCATAGGCGGAAATGCGGGTTCCACGGCGGGAGGAGTAAAGGTCATAAGATATGTCATCATTTTCAAAACTCTCTTTTCGGAGTTCAAGAGAATCTTGCATCCGAGCGCAATACTCTATGTTTTCGTCGACGGCAACAGACTCAAAGAGAGGGTACTCTCGCTAACCTTTGGCTTTTTCGTTCTTTACATAATGACTGTTGCGGCCCTTACAGTCTATATCTATGCAAAAGGGTTGGATGTGATGACCGCACTATCCGGTGCTCTGGCTATGGTTGGAAATATAGGTCCCGGTTTTTCAAAGGTAGGTCCAGCAGAGAACTTCGCTTTTTTCAGCGATTTCGACAAGATCGTTCTTTCGGCTGGAATGATTGTGGGCAGACTTGAGTGTTACACCGTTTTCATACTTTTTACATCAGCTTTCTGGAAACGATTTTAAAGGGGCTCCGGTTTTCCGAAGTGGTATCCTTGCGAATACTCCACGCCAAGATCTTTGATAATATTGAAGATTCGTTCGTTCTCGACATACTCCGCCACCGTCTCCAAGCCCATCTCTTTGGCAAAGTTTACGACTGTTTTGACAAGCGAGAGCGAGAGTTGGCTGCTCTCTATATTTTTTATGAGACTCCCGTCAATTTTTAGAATATCGGGCTGGTAGTCAAGAAGTCTTTCAAAGTTTGAATATCCGGTACCAAAATCGTCTATTGCAATTTTAACACCCAGACTCTTAACTCTCTTTATAAAAGATTTGATCTGCTCAAAATCTTTTACGTTCTCATCCTCCAATAGTTCAAAAACCACTCTGTGGGCTTTCTCTTTATGAAGTTTTAAAAGCCTGAATATCTCTTTTCTGCTTGATCTTTTTTCTAAGTCGAGTGCGGATAGGTTTATAGATATCTTTTTGTCGGTTCTATCAAGAGCCCTAAATGCGCTCTCTAAAACCATCGAAGTGATCTTTGCGTAAAATTTGCTCCTCTTGGCCGTCTCTATAAAAAAGTAGGGAGATAAGGTTTTGCCCTCTTCATCTATAAGCCTTACTAAGGACTCATACTTCTCTACCTGCAGGGTTTTGTTGTTAATAATTGGCTGGAAATGGCATATAATCTTTCGGTTTTCTATCGCTTTTTTTATCGTCTTTAGAGTCTGGATATTTTTTTGCGCCAATTTATGATCTCTCTCGACCAGGTTCTCGGCTATTATAAAATCCTGCTTCTTCTCTATCAGCTCCTTTAGGCCTGACTTCGCATTCTCCAAAGCATCTTTTCCATATGAGAAGCTTACAAGAACTGTTATGTCATAATCGATCTCTCCCAGTGTTATACCCTCTTCGTTAATCCTATCATGAAACTTTTTTAGCTGCTCTTTGATGAAGTCGGCTTTATGTGTGCATATCTTTTTATCTTTAGCAAAGGCGTATTCGCCGTTGCCAAGCTGATAAACCCTTTCAAATTTGAACTCTTTTGGTATATGCTCCATAAGCTTTCTAGCAAACCTCTCCTCTAGTTCCTGAGTCAATGTATGGCCGTAGAACTTCTCAATATATTCAAATCCTTCGATCTTTATAAGGACGACTACAGTCTCACGGCAGGAGTTTATAAGATCGTTCAACTGTTTTCTAGGGTTCATAATATCAGTTATATCGTTTCTTAGAGCTATAAACTCTATTATCTCACCATTTTTATCCAATATCGGCTTTATCGTCGTCTGCACATAGTAGAATTTTCCATTTTTCGTTCTGTTCTTTATGACCCCTTGCCATATCTCTTTTCTCTCTTTTATCGTCTGCCACATCTGTTCGAAGGTACTTTTTGGTGTGTCTGGATGCCTTACAATATTGTGCGGTTTCCCTATCAGTTCCTCTTTGCTGTACTCGGAGATTTTACAGAAGGCATCGTTCACATAGGTTATGATCCCCTTGTGGTTCGTTTTAGAAACAATATTTCCCGCATCTGTTACCTCTAGATACTGTTGAAGAAGATTAAGGTTTCTTTCCGCCTCCTCTTTTAGATTGAGCTTTTCTGCTACTCTGCTCATTATTTCGAGAAACTGCTCAAGTTCGATCGGTTTTAGAAGGTACCCTTCTACATTAAGGGAGATACTGCTTATGAGAAATTCAGATTCGTTATGGGCGGAGAGTATTAGTATGGGGATATCGGGGCTCTCTTTTCTAATCCTCTTTATCATCTCAAGACCGTTCATGCGCGGCATATTGATATCTGTTATGATAAGGTCGAAGTTTCCGTTTTTGAAGATCTTCACCCCCTCGAGGCCGTCGGAAGCCTCCTCTATATGGTCGAAGAACTCCTCTAAAACGGCTTTGGTAGCGACTCTTGCCGGTAGGTCATCTTCTACGTAAAGGAGCCTCAATCCGCGACTGTAGGATACTATCTTATTTATATCGTAGTTCATACTGCAGCCTCGAGCACTATTTTAAAGATAGCCCCTTCGGACCCGTTTTCTACAGTCAGCTTTCCTTTGCAGTGATCTTCGATTATAATTTTGCTCATATATAGCCCGAGCCCGGTGCCGTTCTTTTCCGTCTTTGTAGAGAAGTATGGGTCAAATATCTTGTCTATTATATTGTCGGGTACCCCTCCGGCATTGTCTCTCACCTCAAGAACCGCACTCTCGCCGTCTTTGTAACTTACTATCTCTATGACCGGATTTTCAACTTTTCGCTCCACCAAAGCCTCTTCGGCATTTTTTATAAGATTAAGAATCACCTGCTTAAGTTCGTTGGGGTAGGTCATCAGTTTGCTTTCGCAGCGCATATCGACTCTTCTTTCTATACCCCTATTTTTCAGAGAGATATCTACTATAGAGAGCGCGGACTCGACCAGTGATTTATATGTTGTCTCTTCGACTCCCCTGTTTGGTTTGAAAAACTCTCTAAAGTCGTCAATTGTTCTGCTTAGATGCTGCGAATACTCTGAAATCTTCTCTGAAAGCTCAATTGCCGTATCTTTGTCGAGCTTTCCAAGTTTAGCTTTTAGCGCTATGGCAAGCGAGCATGAACTGATCGCGGCAAGAGGCTGTCTCCACTGGTGTGCTATCATACTTATCATCTCGCCCATCTGTGCGAGTCTTGATTGGTGAAGCATCTGCTTCTGCTTCTCTCTGTTCTTTCGAACCTCCTCTGCTACTCTCTTCTCGAGAGTCTTGTTGAGATCTTGAATCTTCTTTTTGTCGGTTATGTCGTGACGAATAGAGGTGTAGCCCACCTTTTCGCCTTTATGGTTGTAAAGCGGCATGACGACAGCCTTGACCCAGTAGTAGCCTCCATTTTTCTTTCTGTTTTTAAGCTCACCCGCCCATGTTTTATCGTTTGAGATTCGTTCCCACATCTTTTGGTAGAGCTCCTTGGGAGTATCGGGGTGGCGCACTACAGAGTGGGTTTTGCCTATAAGCTCATCTCTTTTAAAACCGGAGATTTTGCAAAATCTTTCACTGGCATAGGTTATGATTCCGTTCAAATCGGTCTTGGACGCGATCACATATTTGTCGAAGTGTGCCGAGAGATCTTTTAAATCTTCGCTCAACTCCTCTTTCTCCATATTTAGCTGACTCTCTCTTCTTAAAAGAAGGTATGAGTAGTATATGAAGAGCAGAAGCATTATAAGAAGCGATGCAAAAAGGACCCTGTTTCTTGAGGCATACATCTCGCCCATTGCCGTATCTATTGGCGTCATTATCTCAAGCACACCTCTCATATCGCCAAGCTTCCACTTGTCGGATGGCCAATTTTTAAGTTTATGGCTGTTGTGGCAATCTACACACGCCTGCTGCACCATATAGTCGGCCACCGCCACCCTAAGCACCGGTTTTCCGTCTATAAAATCTTTTTTGTAGTATAGCCCCCCGTTCTCTTTAACCTTTTTAAGAGCCTCTTTCTGAAATGGTGTCAACACTCTATCTTTACGGTTCAAGAAGGGGTAATTGCTATAGAGAGAGAATTTGACGTCGCTTCGCTTCGAGTACATTCTGCTAAGATCGTGTATCGTCGTGGTTGGGAAGGGCAGCTTTGCGTTGACACCCTCATGGTTGTAGTCGAAACTTAGCTGAGGTGCAAACTTCTTTACATCCCTAACAACTGAGAGGGTGTAGTATTCACGCTCCATCTGTAGGCGTTCTACCGCATTTTTTGAGTGTCGTACAATGTTTTTTATAAGACCGTCCTCCATGATGTACGGTATGTAGTAAAAGAGAAAAGCTCCCAGAAATATTGAGGTTACCAGAACCGGGAAGAGTATTTTGCTGCTTTTTAGTATGTTTATAAAATTTTTCATATATTCTGCTTTTTGAACTCTTTTTGCCACTCAACATCAGTTTTTTTACTGAAATTTATATCGTCAGTTTTACAAAAATTGTAAACGGACAACATAAAAGAGTTGTTTTTTGCATCGTTATGTTTACTTTTCGTTTACCGTAAATTTATTTTCATTAGCCGCAAGTCACTATAATTTTAGAAAGATTTCTTGTTCAATCCTATGAAAAGGGTCTTGTGATCAAACGGCTTTGCCTAAGCGGCTCTGAAGCTGTTTGTAAAAGACTATTTTTCGAAAAAAATTATTGGAGAGATTTATGAATGAAAGAGTAGAGGCTATTAAAAAAGAGGTATTTAAAGTTATAGTAGGGCATGAGCATCTTGTCGACTCTATGCTCATAGCTCTGCTGTGCGAGGGGCATCTTCGGGTCGAAGGGGTTCCGGGGCTTGCCAAAACGACCGCCGTAAACGCATTGGCGAAATCTTTGGGGCTTGAGTTCAAAAGAGTGCAGTTTACGCCTGATCTTCTTCCAAGCGACATAACCGGTACTGAGATATATGACCAAAAGAGCGGCGAGTTCAAGATAAAGCAGGGTCCGGTATTTACCAATCTTCTGCTGGCGGACGAGATAAACAGGGCTCCTGCAAAAGTTCAGTCAGCCCTTTTGGAGGTGATGCAGGAGAGACAGGTTACGATTGCGCAAGAGAGCTATAAAGTTGCAAGACCCTTTTTGGTTCTTGCCACTCAAAATCCGGTGGAGCAGGAGGGTACCTACCGGCTTCCCGAAGCTCAGCTTGACCGTTTTATGCTTAAAGTAGATGTCGGCTACAACACGATCGAAGAGGAGTTTGAAGTGGTAAGTCGCGTTGCCGCAAAGGGTTTTGAACCCATATCACAGGTGGCGGGCGCGGAAGATATAGAGAGTATGCAAAGAGAGCTCGCCTCGATACATGTCGACGATGCCGTCGTAAAGTATATGCTTAAACTGGTTTTCGCTACAAGATTCCCGCAAGAGTACTCTTTGAAAGAGCTTAAGGAGTATATAGAGTTCGGTGCGAGCCCGAGGGCCTCCATAGACCTTTTCAAGGCGAGCAGAGCCGTAGCTTTGATGAGAGGGAAAGATTATGTCTCTGTAGTCGATGTCTCCGAGGTTCTTCACGATGTGCTTCGCCACCGCATAATTCTCAGCTACAGAGCTGAAGCGGCCGGTGTCACTAGTGACGATATCGTAACCGAGATACAGAAGGCTGTCGCTATTCCATGAGAAGTAAAACAAGAGAGCTCCTTATAAAGACAAGAAGGCGCCTTTTCGGCCCTAACATAGGGAACAACATCTCTGCTTTCAAAGGTAACGCCATCGATTTCGCCGAGCCCAGGGAGAA
>JAKIUX010000234.1 GCA_021647345.1 Hydrogenimonas sp. | reverse complement strand
AGGGATGATAGTTCACCAGATGCGAAAACTCGGTGTCTCTCCCGCTTGGAGCAGAGAGCGCTTTACTATGGACGAGGGGCTCAAAAACGCGGTCAAAAAGGCTTTTGTGAAGCTTTACGATGAGGGGCTCATAGTCCGCGGAAACTATATGGTCAACTGGTGTACGCATGACGGAGCTCTTAGCGATATAGAGGTTGAGTATGAAGAGCATGACGGAAAGCTTTACCATATTCGCTATCCGCTCGCAGACGATGACGGATATGTCGTGGTCGCTACGACCAGACCTGAAACATACTTTGGAGACACCGCGGTTATGGTCCATCCTAACGATGAGCGCTATAAACATTTAATAGGCAGAAGAGTCCGACTGCCGCTTATAGAGCGCGAGATCGAGATTATCGCCGACGAGCATGTCGATATGGAGTTCGGTACCGGTGTGGTCAAGGTTACACCCGCACACGATCCAAACGACTACGAAGTTGGTAAAAGACACAACCTTGAGTTCATAACTGTCTTCGATGAAAAGGGTATTTTGAACAAGTTTGCCGGAGAGTTCGAAGGGCACGAGAGACTCGATGCGAGAGAGAAGATAGTTTCTCGCCTCGAAGAGAAAGGGTTCTTGGAGAAGATTGAGGAGCACAGGCACCAGGTGGGGCACTGCTACCGCTGCCACAATGTAGTGGAGCCATACATTTCGAAGCAGTGGTTTGTCAAAAAAGAGATCGCATCAAGAGCGATAGAGAGAGTCAATGCAGGCGAAGCGAAGTTTTTTCCGCCTCACTGGATAAACAGCTACAACGCATGGATGAACGACCTTAGAGACTGGTGCATAAGCAGGCAGCTTTGGTGGGGGCACCGCATACCTGTCTTCTACTGTGACGAGTGCGGACACCAGTGGGCCACTGAGGATGAGAATCCTTCTTGTTGTCCAAAATGCGGATCATCAAAGATCAAACAAGATCCGGACGTACTCGATACATGGTTCAGTTCGGCTCTGTGGCCTTTTTCGACACTAGGTTGGGGCAACGGCGACGCCCTTAAAGAGCTAAAGTGGAATGAAGGAGATATCGAGAGTTTCTATCCCAACGACCTGCTCATAACCGGCTTCGATATTCTATTCTTCTGGGTAGCGAGAATGATCATGATGGGAGAGCACTTTATGGGAGAGCTTCCGTTCAAAGATATCTATCTGCATGCACTTGTAAGAGATGAGCACGGCAATAAAATGAGCAAGTCCAGAGGCAATGTCATAGACCCCCTCGATACGATAGAGCACTACAGTGCCGACGCTTTGAGATTCACACTGGCTGTGCTGGCGGTTCAAGGGCGCGACATAAAACTGAGCAGCGAAAAACTCGAACAGAGCCGCAACTTCACAAACAAGCTATACAATGCGGCCAACTACCTCCTGATGAACTGCGAGAGATTTGACAACCTCGAAGATCTCGACGTAGAGACACCGCTTGGCAGATATATGCTCTCAAGATTCGCACTGGCGGCAAAAGAGACAAGAAACTACATTGACCAGTATCGATTCAACGATGCCGCTACGACTCTTTATCGCTTTTTATGGGGGGAGTTCTGCGACTGGGGCATAGAGCTCTCTAAAGCAAGTAAAGAGAGTGTGCCGGAACTTGGAGCAATCTTTAAAGAGGCTATGAAGCTGCTTCACCCCTTCATGCCGTTTATCACCGAGTATCTCTGGCATAGACTATCAGCCACAGAGGTAGAGAGCGATGGCTCCATCATGGTTATGCCCTACCCTTCCGCCATAGAAAGAGATGAGAAGATGGAGAGCGAGTTCGCCGCCATTATAGAGGCGATAGTTTCTATCAGACGGGCAAAGGCAACAGTAGATATGCCGGGCAAAAAGATCGAAACTGCCTACATAAAGCCGGACAAACCCATCGATACAAAACTTGCGACACCGTTTATAAAACTCCTTGCAAAAACCGAAAATGTAGAGTTCGTTCAAGAGAAGGTGCCTGATGCTATCACCGATGTGAGCGAAAATATGGAGATATATCTGCCTCTTAAAGGAATAGACCTAAAGCCGATTCTAAAAAGGCTGCAAAAACAGCAAGAGAAGCTGACCAAAGAGGTTGTAAAACTAAGCGGTATGCTAAAAAACGAGAAGTTTGTAGCCAACGCCCCGGCCCATGTGGTTGAGGAGAACAAAAAGGCTCTCGAAGAGGCAAGAAATAGGCTTGAAAAGGTAGAAGCGGAACTTCTGCAGCTAACCTCAATCTAATTTTGGGAGCGTTTGGGCGTTCCCGCTATTTCAAGCTCCTCTTCATGGACTCTATCTACCATCTCAAGAGCCTCTATAGTATTTTTTATAATTCTCTTTTTGCTCGTTAACGGCTTCATCGCCAGGTTTTTGGTGCGCTTGTCTGTGGATGGGTCGGAGATGATGCTTATTACCTCTCTCTCCAACTCCTCTATATACCTATTAAGACATTCATTCAGATTCACTCTTTAGCTCCTCTCTAAGTTTCATCCAGCGCTCTTTTAACGCCTCTGCATCTGCGTAGCGCAAGAAGCCACAGTAACGTCTATGCGGGTATTGTATGGCACTTTTGTGCCGTATAGGGCA
>JAKIUX010000233.1 GCA_021647345.1 Hydrogenimonas sp. | reverse complement strand
TCGCGCGGTTTGCTCGCCATCCACTCCCCTACAACCTCCTCCGTAGTGCCCGCCCAGGAGCTTCTTGGAGGAACCGGGTAGAGCTCTGCGGTATCGAAGAAGTTTATCCCTCTATCGTAAGCTTTATCCATAATCTCGAAAGAGACCTTTTTGTCACAAAAAGATCCAAATGTCATGGTGCCCATACACAAAGGAGAGACTCGCAAACCGCTTCTGCCTATATATCTATACTCCATTATCTCCTCCATTAATCGTTATTTAAATATTATTTATTAGCAGTTGACAAAATTTTTCTAAAATTGAATCCATCAATCTCCTACGGAGCATACAGATGGAGTGGATACTCTTCTCTCTTCAGGGTACGGCAGCGACCCTTATTGCCTTTTTTCTACTCTTTTCGGTGGTGCGCTCCATTAAAAAGATGATAGAGTGATCTCTTCTATTTCGCCTCTTTAGCATCAAGCCACTTCACAAAAGAGTCTATACTCATAGGCTTACTGAAGTAGTACCCTTGCGCAAGATCGCAGCCAAACTTTTTCAGAAAATCGAGCTGCGTCTCATTCTCTACCCCTTCAGCTACAGTTTTCATCCCGAAATGGGAAGCTATATCTATAATGGTTTTAGTCAACACCTCATCATTTGGATTTATCCCGATATCTTGGACAAAACCTCTATCGATCTTTAAAGTCTTTATAGAGAGATTCTTCAGATAAGAGAGAGAGGAGTATCCCGTGCCAAAATCGTCTATGCTGAATCTAAAGCCCATCTCCTTTAGCTCTTTAAGTTTATCATTTGTCTTTTCGTAGTTTTCAATAAAAACAGACTCTGTCATCTCAAGCTCAATCCGTTCAGGATCGATCTCTCCTCTCTCTTTCATACCTCTAATCACCTCTATAAAATCGCTGCGAACAAACTCTTTGATGCTAACATTTATAGCTATATAATCAAGATTTAAATCGGCACAATCTCTCGCTACAGACTTTATTACCCACTGGCCAAGCTCATGTATGACACCGCTCTCTTCCGCAAGAGGAATAAATACTTCAGGCGATACCGCCCCGCGTATCGGATGTTCCCATCTCAAAAGAGCTTCCGCGCCTACGCATTTTCCTGTTGATATCTCTATCTGAGGATGATATAGCAGTTCCAGCTCTCCCTTCTCAATGGCACTGTGCAGATCCTGAAGCAGCTCCGTTTTATCGACGGTGCGCTCCTCCAGCTTCGTATCGAAAAGTCTTACGCAGTTCTTGCCTGCCGATTTCGCTTCATACATTGCTACATCGGCCTCTTTTAAAAGAGAGAAGAAATCTCGTCCATAATCGAACAGAGTTATCCCTATGCTTACACTGAAATGGAGTTTCCGACCTTTAATGAGAAAAGGTTTTGCGACCTCCTCCCTGATCTTTTTTGCAACCAATTCGCTCTTTATGGCAGCCTCATCTTCATCGCCCTCCAGATCGGCCAGCAAAATGACAAACTCGTCGCCTCCAAGTCTCGCCACAATGTCGCCCGTTCTCATCAGCGCCGTAAGTCTTTTGGCCAACTGCTCAAGCAGATAGTCGCCTATATCGTGCCCCATTGAGTCGTTTATCTGCTTAAAGTTATCTAAGTCCATAAAAAGCAGAGCGTTTTTAGTACCGTTGCGCTCCGCACGCATCATAGCGATCTTTATATGCTCAAAAAGCAGTTTGCGCCTAGGAAGCCCTGTCAACTCATCGTAATAGGCAAGATAGTCGGCACGCTCTCTTGCTATCCTCTCCTTCGTAACGTCACGCCCGTAGAGGTTTATTTTGTCATCATCAGTAGTGACGGCATCGAACTGATATATCGTTTCACCGTCGCGCAGTATTATACTCCTCTCGCCTAAAGCGCATACCTTTCTCAAAAAGTGCTCCCACCTTTTTGCGGAGCTCTCTTCGACAGAGATGCGCACCTTTCTTGCAGCATCGTTTTCAAGCAGAATCTCTCGAGATGGGCAAGAAACTCTGAAAACTGGGTTCGGGTTTTGGGTATAGAATTGGGCAAAGGACTCTATCTTCTCCTTATTTTCCAACTCCGGAGCTATATCTTCAACGATCCCTATAGCTCCTACCAATCTGCCTCTGGAATCTTTTAGCGCAGTTGTTTTAACTCTAATCTTGACATCTATATCACTGGTGGTTGTATGGTAAACTCCTTCAAAATAGCCATCTTCAAGACCGGCATAATCTATGGGTGTACGCATAGCGGGAATTATGCGTCTATCTACAAGCTCTTCAAGATTCAACCCTATAAGCCTCTCGCGCTCGGAGCCAAATATCTCTACGAAACGCTGGTTAACATTCACTATATTAAAGTCGGTATCGTAGAAAAATATTCCCGCCGGAACATTGTCAAATATTAGATCCATCTCCGCTTTATGGGCCTTAAGCGCACGAATGAATCTGGTATTTTTCTTTCTTAGCATCAGCGCATCTACTATAGTTTTATATATTCTGCCCGAGCTTAATATTAAAAAGGCTAAAAAAGCAAGAACCAGTACACCCATCATAAGCTCTACCGGTTCACTGCTAAGAAAGAGCCACAAAGATGTTCCGCCAAGAATTATTGTTATATATGTTACAGCAGTAAGACGATCCGAA
>JAKIUX010000232.1 GCA_021647345.1 Hydrogenimonas sp. | reverse complement strand
TTTGCCTTGTCGAGCATCTCAAACTCTATCAGAACAAATATATTGGCTTTGAAAGCATTCTCATCCGCTGCAACCCTCTTTTCGAAAAAGCGAAGCACCTCATCTGGGGTATAAAGTTTGGAGAGTCTCTGAGCGATCTGAAGATAATCCTCCTCGCTAACATCCATAGTCTCTAAAAGCGTCTCAAGAAACTCAAGAGATATACGCGGCTTCTCTTTATCTTCATCCTTCATAGTATCGAGCAGATGCAATAGAGTATCTATCTCAATCATCTCCTTATACTTCTCCAACTGCGATTCGGAGGCACTCTCTACAAAAATCTTCAATGCTTCGTGAACCACTCTTTTATCGTAGCTCTCCGGTCTTCGAAGAATCTCTTCGGCGCGGGCAGGCTCATTTTTTAGAAAATTGAGCCAATTTTTGACAACAAGAGGGTTGGAGATATCCAGAGATACCTTTTTCATATCTACATATTCGCCGCGGTTTATAGCCTCTACCATTTCGAGAGCCTCTTTCACCCGCTCGTCACATTCGCTCTTGTCAACACCAAAAAAGTCTTCGCATCCACTATCCAACACGACACCAATCTTTCTAATCTCTCTATCGTCGTATGAGTGCTTTTTGGGAGCTTTTAGAATATCCCAATAGAGCGCATCCGAGAGCTTAGCAAGATCTCTTTCGGTGCGTCTTTTTTGCAAATACCCTTTAAAGCCGTAGTAGAGCATATGAAAAAGTGACGCGATATAGAGCAGTGCCATAGGTACGACAATCCATACCGCTATAGGAAGCGAAACGTTGACACCCAGCAGTTCGACGGTGTAGGTGTCTTTCGTAATCATATAGTAGACATAGCCGCCTACAGCGGCTATCAACACTATCGAAGCCAGAGTGTAACGTTTAATATGCATTTCTACCCCTCCTGATTATGCCGGGCTCTTTTCGGCGATCTGCCTGCAGGCGATACAATATTTTGCGAAAGGCTTCACTTTGAGTCTCTGCATTCCGATAGGCTCTTCGCACATTTCGCATATTCCGAATGAACCTCTCTTGATCTTTTCGAGAGCTTGATCTATCTCTTCAAGCTCTCTTTGCTGAGATGAGAGAATCTCCTCGTTTATCATGTTATCGGTCGAAACCGACGCAAAATCACCCTCATCCATCACGTCATGATTTTGGTGCAGTTCATCCAGCTCTTTCGAACTTCCCATGATGTTCTTGACTATCTGTTCTCGTCTGTTCTCGAGCATCTGCTTGAAATACTCTATATCGTTATCTCTCAACTCCCGCTCCTCACATAAAAATTATTGAATTCTATCGAAATACCCTTAAATTTCAAAATAGGGTCAGCCCAACGCAGCAGCACCTCTGCATTCAAGGGTCGTTAGGAAAATATCGGCATTTCGCTACTTATGATAAGGGTGGTTGTTGAGAATCGTAAGAGCTCGGTATATCTGTTCGCAAATTACCACTTTAGCCACTTTGTGGCTCATAGTAAGGGGAGATAGGCTTATAACAGCGTCACACTCTTTTAAAAATTTGTCGGAGTGGCCGTAAGCACCGCCAATGAAGAAGCTAACTCTCGCTCTATCTTGAAGAAGTCTCGCGAAACTGTGGCTATCGAGACTCTTGCCCGACGGATCCAAAGCAACCCTGTACCCCCCTGACATCCAAGGCTCGAAAAGCTGAGAATATATCTTTTTGGAGTGCTCGGCCCCAGCCTCCTGAGCCTTTGTTACCTTCGAGTTGAAAAGCTCCACAATCTCGATAGAGGCATATCTTGACGAAATCTTCTTGAAGCGGTCACAAAGCTGTGAGTAGCAGTCTCTCTCAGGCTTCGAAATAGCAACAACCTCAATCTTCATATAAACCGCTTCCGACTACCAAATATGTGGCATTTTTTATATTGTCAGAGAGTCTTACCCCGCCTATAGCAGCAACCGGATGAGAAGATAAAGCTGCAAGTTCACCTACCCTCTTCAGGCCCAAAACTCTAGCGTCACTCTTGGTTCCTGTAGCTCGGCAGGCACCGAGACCTATATAATCTATATCGAGAGAGTTGGCCTCCAATATCTCATCTTCGTTATGGGTAGATATGCCTATCCACCCTTTTTTTACTACTGCTCTGATACTCTCTACAGCTTCGCGCGTACTCTTTCCATATCTAAGAAGATCCTCCTGTCCGAGGTGGACTCCTCCGCAAAACTCGGCAAGTTCAGGGTAGTCGTTCACTATAACCCTTCCGGGGAAAAGTGAGACGATCTCTTCAAGCCTCCTTTTCACAAAAACAATATCATCACGTTTGTTGCGGTACTGCAGAAGTTCGGCTCCCAGAGCTATAGAGCCCTCGATGAAACGCTCAAGACTCCAGCCGCGGTGCCTAAGAGACTCCTCATCAAGCAGAGCGTAGAGTTTCACTAAGCCTCTTCGCTCTTAAACAGCTTCAAAAGTGTCGCTACACTCTCTTTGAGAGCCCGTCTTGGAACCACCTTGTCTATCAATCCATGCTCTAGCAGAAACTCAGAACGCTGAAATCCTTCAGGAAGATCGGCCCCTATAGTCTGCTTTATAACCCGCTGTCCCGCAAAACCTATTAGTGCGTCCGGTTCCGCTATTATAATATCTCCAAG
>JAKIUX010000231.1 GCA_021647345.1 Hydrogenimonas sp. | reverse complement strand
AGCTTCACAGGTTCATACCGGTACTTGCCAAAATGTACGGGGCTAAGATAACGGAGGTCGATGTACGCCACCACCCAAGAATACACGGGGAGAGCAAGTATGGGCTCGGACGAACCTTCAAAGTGATAAGCGATCTTCTTCTTATGCTCTTTATGCAGAAGTATCAGACAAAACCGATGCACCTTTTTGGAACTTTAGGCGTTCCTATGCTTGGAATCGGTCTTCTAATCGATTTTTATATGTTCATACTTAAGCTTTTTGGCGAAAATATAGGCCATAGGCCCCTTCTGACACTGGGAATGCTTCTGACGCTTGGCGGAATACAGCTTATAACTACCGGGTTTATAGCAGAGCTTATCATGCGTACCTATTTCGAGTCTCAAAACAAAAAGCCATACACGATAAAAGAGATATATATAGGCAAATCTTCACAAGAGCGAGTGTGATCTCCACCTCGCCTCGATTAAAACTATATTCGAATGAAAAAAAGGTTAAAGCTTCTTCTTAAAATTCTCTTTACGGTTGCCGCATTATGGTTTGTCTTTGAAAAGATAGATTTGACTAAAGTGAAGTCAGCCCTAAAAGAGGCCGATGCTTTTTGGCTATTTTGGGCTCTGATACTTTTCAATCTATCCAAAATCGCGAGCTCTTTAAGGCTCAATATATATTTTAGTTCGATAGGACTGAAGCTTTCAGAAGGGTACAATCTCATACTCTATTACGTCGGAATGTTCTACAATCTATTTCTGCCGGGAGGAATAGGTGGAGACGGCTACAAAGTTTACCTTCTTAACAAACACTTCAAAAGCGGTCTAAAACCTCTGCTGCAGGCAGTTCTGCTCGACAGACTAAGCGGCCTTGCCGCCTTGGTTCTCTACGCCTCTATACTATTTGCAGCCAGTGAATATTCTAAACTATACAGCTGGGCGACTACAATTTCCATCTTGGTCGCGGCTGTTGTTTTTCCTATCGCATATCTTGCTACCAAAATTCTGTTTAAAAGGTTTCTTTCAATTTTCAACACTACTATGGCTTGGGGGTTGGCCGTACAGCTTCTGCAGTTGGCATCTGCTTGGGCGATTTTAAAGAGCTTGGGAGTAGAAAGTATGCAGTTGGAGTATCTCACTCTCTTTCTAATCTCAAGTGTAGCGGCGGTAGTGCCTCTGACTATAGGTGGAGTAGGAGTAAGAGAGCTGACATTTTTATATGGGCTCAACTTCATTGGAGTAGACCCTACACTTGGAGTCACTTTCTCTTTTCTCTTTTTCGTCATAACTGCCCTCTCTTCACTTACAGGACTTTTTCTAATAAACAGGGTAGAACCTAAAAAAGTTGGCTTCGAAAAATCTTAATAAATATCTTTCAGACCACCTTTTTAAACGCCGCAAAAGCGTAGACTGATATAATCTTTGCAAAAAGGAGAGAAAATGTCTGATATGAAAAAATTTCGTCTTATAAATAAGATAGAGGGGTACTCGTATTTGTTGCTACTTTTTGTTGCTATGCCGCTTAAGTATATATTCGGCTACGCTATAGCGACAAAAATCTTCGGTATGGTTCACGGCCTTTTGTTCATAGCTTTTGTATATCAGTTGGTTATGTCATCTGCGACAGTGCCTTTTAGCAAAAAAGAGGCCATTATCTTCTTTATAGCTTCACTTCTGCCTTTTGGAAGTTTCTATACCGATAGATTGTGTGCTAAAAAAGAGCTGGAGAAAGAGGTTGTACCTGCAACTGTAGAAGCTTAGTTTACGGGGCAGAGAGTTCTGCCCCCGTTTTTGAGGATTAAAGAGGGGTGACGTTTTCGGCTTGAGGGCCCTTTTCACCCTGACCGATTGTGAAAGTTACTCTCTGGCCTTCATCGAGTGAAACTCTTCCGAAACCTGGATTGTTTATCTGCCTAAAGTGTACGAATACATCTTTGCTTCCATCTTCGGGCTGGATAAAACCGTAACCCTTTTCACTATTGAACCATTTTACTGTTCCGTTGATAAGATCTGCCATTGCATTGCCTTTTTTGTTGAAATTACTCCTTACGGAGCGGTCGAAAAGTATGTTAGTTGCTCTCTTTTGGGGATTATCACTCTCTAACGCAGGGTCTAAAAGAAGAATAAAACACAAAGACGAGAATCTAAATCATCTTTCTGAAAAGCAGTATAGCCAAATATTGCCGTTAGTGCAAGTTTTTTTCGGCAAATCGGCAATTTTAGAAGGTTTACCTCCTTTTTAGCACACATTACATATAATACCAATCATTTTCATAGCAAGGGTGCCTATATGGAAGATATTGCCGAAATTTTGAAGGCGCATAAACTCTCCGAAGAGGATTACGACCACATCAAAAGAATTCTCGGCAGGGAGCCGAATCTGGTTGAGATCGGGATATTCAGTGCGATGTGGAGCGAGCACTGCAGCTACAAGTCGAGCAAAAAGTATCTAAGAGGCTTTCCTACCGAAGCTCCTTGGGTGATACAGGGGCCGGGAGAGAATGCCGGAGTCATAGATATAGGCGACGGTTACGCTGCGGTTTTCAAGATGGAGAGCCACAACCATCCGAGTTTCATAGAGCCTTACCAGGGTGCGGCGACAGGAGTAGGGGGGATACTTAGAGATGTATTTACTATGGGAGCCAGACCGGTTGCGAATCTCAACGCTCT
>JAKIUX010000230.1 GCA_021647345.1 Hydrogenimonas sp. | reverse complement strand
AGCAGATAAACAAAATGAATCTAAGCTTTATTCCTAAAATAATAGTTGTAGCGGTTGTGATGATAATCACTATGCCTTGGATAATGAATACGATGATAGACTTCACGATACGCCTCTTCGATATGATAAAGGATTTCGCTTTTTGAGAGAGCGATCGATAGATTTTTCCAAGTTCAGCAGCATCAAAATCGGGCCGGCAGCAGATGTACTGCTTATAGAAAAAGGCGATACCCCTCCAAAAAATCGAATACTCATAGGCGGTGCCAACAATCTCATAATAGGCCCAAAACCTCCTCAGCTAATGATGCTCTCGAAAGATTTCGACTTTATCGAACCCGACGGTTCGAAGCTCGTAATAGGCGCGGCGACACCTACCGGCAGAATACTCTCATACTGCAAAAAACACGATATTGGAGGGTTCGAATTTGCAGCGAAGCTGCCAGGAACCCTTGGGGGAATGCTTGCGATGAACGCCGGCGTAAAAGAGCATGAAACCTACAACAAGCTTTTATGGGTGGAGCATGTATACGGAAGGAGCCTAAAAGAGCAGATAGAGCACGGCTACCGCTACGCTAAACTTCCAGCCGTGGCCTTTTGTGCCGCCTTCAAGATCGAAAGAGGGTTCAGTACCCAGCTTGCCGAAACGCTCAAAAAGCTAAGAGAAAATCAGCCTTGCGAACCGAGCGCCGGAAGCGTATTTAAAAACCCTGCCGGAGACTACGCGGGAAGGCTTATAGAGGCTGTAGGTTTAAAGGGCAAACGGTGTGGCTCGATGGCGTGGAGCGAAAAGCATGCAAACTTTCTTGTAAACTTGGGCGGCGGTACCTTCGACGAGGCTATGGAACTCATAGAGATGGCCAAAACAGAGGTCTTTAAAAAATTTAAAATCGACCTCGAACTTGAGATCAAAATCATTAATCAGACTCATAAAAACCTTTAATTTCATAATGTACACTTAATTAATATATAATTCCGGAAAATTTTTTTCGGAAGGAATAGATATGCCAAGAAAAATATCGTGGCTTGCAGGAGGCTTTTTAATGGCTCTGCTGATACTCTTTACATTCTCTATCTTCGGCGCCGACAGACCCATAGGCGCTTCAACCTACGTACCATATTTTGCGGGACTTCTTTTCAACCTCGATCCTCAAAAATATGAGTATATGGCGGAGATAGAGAAAGCGGGTGCCTGGGAGGGGGTTATGCTTATAGGGGCCTTCTTCGGCGCTCTTTTTATGTCCGTTTTCGTAACTAAAACTTTCCGTTTCAGTGTCGTTCCCACTCTATGGAGAGAGAGAAAGAACGGCTCCGTGCTTTCGAGACTGACATGGAGCTTCATAGCCGGATTCGTGATGATAATAGGTGCCAGGCTAGCCGGAGGCTGCACCAGCGGCCACTTTCTCTCCGGCGCCAGCCAGATAGCCGTTAGCGGTCTCATTTTCGGAGGGGTGACTATGACTACCGTCATAATCACGGGAAGAGTATTCTACAAAAAGAGGGGCGAAAATGGTCGATAGATTTTTGCATATGTTCGAAGTTGCAGCAACGCAGGGGCATGGCTCCATAGCGACAATTCTCTTTATAGGCTTCATCTTCGGCGCAGTAATACAGTGGGCAAGGGTCGATAAGTTCGAAAAGATCGCGGGCTTTGCAATGCTTGAAGATATGACGGTACCCAAAATGCTCTTCTTCGCCATTGGGTTGGCAAGCATAGGACTCTACTTTATGATAGAAGCGGGATACGCACACTACCATGTAAAACCGATACTACTTGGAGGGCTTGTAATAGGGGCTATACTTTTCGGGATAGCGATGGCTATATTCGGAAAGTGCCCCGGAACCGGGCCGGTATCTATCGCCGAAGGTAGAGTCGATGTTCTTGTAGGGGCCATAGGCGGGATTTTCGGAGGTCTTCTATTTACCTATGCCTACCCTTGGTTTAAGCCAATAATGGGGCCCGATTACAAAAAAGCGACACTCCCCTCTATCTTCGAAGGGCACGAGAGTGTAGTGATACTTATATACGGCGCGGCGCTCATACTCATCTCTTTTCTCATTCCCGACATAGAATATCTAGACGCCGAAGATGAGGAGAGAAGAGCAGATATCTGACGCCTGCAGCCGCCTCTGCCTGATAGCTCAACCCTTTGGCCCTCTTTTGATATAATGACCTACTAGCGAAGGAGGGCAAAATGCATATCAAATCGCACGGCATATCGATAGAGTTGACTCAAAGCAACAAAGAAGTTCTGGTTGAGTTCACGCTACTTGGTAAACTGACTCATGAAGATTACGAAACTTTCGTCCCATTCATAGAGAGCGCGGTAAAAGCTCTTCCCCAAAGAAGCCTCAATATATTGGTCGATATGAGACATTTTGAGGGGTGGAGTCTTGAAGCTGCGTGGGATGACTTCAAATTCGGCCTTCAGATACGGGACGATATAAACAAGATGGCCGTTGTTGGCAACAGAAAATGGGAGGAGATCTTCACAAAGATAACCTCTTGGATGATACCCGGCAGAGCGAAATTTTTTCACGACAAAGAGGAGGCTCTCGCGTGGCTGATGAGCAGATAGATATCAGTGAAAAGATAGCCAGACAGATCGAGAAGATCACTAAAGAGTCGCTTGAGATAAACTTGAAAATTCTTCAGTTTATCAGAGAAGACCT
>JAKIUX010000229.1 GCA_021647345.1 Hydrogenimonas sp. | reverse complement strand
AAGCCTACACTTAAAGAGAGAGAGGGAGTGAAACACTTCGGCATAGATGTTATTACACCAGATAGACCATTTAGTGTATCAATCTTCATCGATCTATACAAAGAAGCTAAAAAGTTTGCAGAAAAAGAAGGAGCCCCGCTTTTTATTGTAGGAGGAACCGGTTTCTACCTTAAGTCGCTTCTTGAAGGAATATCTGATCTGCCTAAACTCGACGAGAAGAGCAGAGACTTGATATCGAAATTAATGAAAGATCAAAAAAGTGCATACGAAGAGCTGCTCTTACTAGATAGAGAGTTTGCCCAAAAGATCTCTTCCAACGATAGATATAGAGTTGAAAAGGGGCTTAGCATCTACTATGCCTCAGGTCTTCCGCCAACGCAATATTTCAAAAAATATCCGCCAAAACCCGTTATAGAGTCTCTTGAGATTTACGAAATAGAGATAGAGAAAGAGGTTTTAAACAAAAAGATAGAGAAGAGAACCGAAAAGATGTTCGAGGCCGGCTTGGTAGATGAGGTTGCCAAACTTGAGTATAAATATGGCCGCTCGCATACCCCTATGAAAGCTATCGGTATAAAAGAGGTGCTTGACTACTTCGACGCAAAGCAGTCTCTAACTAAAACAAAAGAGCGCGTTATAATCTCTACAAGACAACTCGCAAAGAGACAAAGAACATTCAACAAAACTCAGCTCCCTTCTCACCCGCTTCTTGCGCCAGAGGAGATCTTTAAAAGAGTCGTTAAATAGAGCTTATTCCAACGAGAGAGCATCTTTGCAAAGCTTGCTCCACTCTCCTCCATCTTTTTGCTGCGCACACTCTTTAAAGCTCTCTTTCGCCTCGCTCTTGTTGCCTGCGAGCAACTGCAATGACCCGAGCTCATATAGCCATCTTGCTCTACTCTTCCCTTTGAGCCCGAGAGCTTTCATCGATTTTGCAACCTCAAGTGCATCTTTTCTCTTATTGTCGCTCTTGTAAAGCCTGATAAGCTCAAACTCCACCCAAGGCGAATATGGATGAACACCCTTTGTCTTCTGAAGCTTTAAAATCTTTTTAAGCATCCAGAGCTGCTGAAGATGATCTCCCTCTTTTTTGGCCGAGTCGTAACCTCCCCTATATATCTCTGCCATACCGATATCGTCTCCGTGCCGCTCGCTCATCTTCTTGATTAGAGCTATCTCCTTTTCGTAAGGGCCGGTATGATGAAGAGCTTTTACCAAATCCCACTCGTATGCGGGGCAGATTTTAGAAGTATCGTTCGAAAGTGCAGAAAGATCTTCGGCGGCCCTTTTTGCCTCTTCGTATCGCCCGGAAAGGGTCAAAGAGTGAACCGCTCTACAAAGCCACTTCTCGCGCTCGCTCAACTTTGAGCCATTAAGCCTCTTTTTCGCTATATTCAACGCATCTTCATACTTCGCGTACTTCTCGTAACAGTTGTAGAGAAAGTCATCGTAGTGCTGCTTTGGCTTGAGTGCATACTTCTTTATAAGCATTATCGCCATTTTGCACTCGCCCTCCTTGGCTGAGCTCTCAAAAAGTGCTTCTGCGGCGCTTCTAAGGGTCTCTCTACCCTCCTCTTTGAGCTTCTCATCCTCTATTTTCTCTATAGAGTCGGCAAGATTGAGAACCTCCTTGTACCGTCCTCGATCAAAAAGTAGCTTCGCTTTTGCAAGAAGTGCCTTTTGCGCGATAGGCTCACCTCTGTACTCCCTCATCAAATTATCAAATCTCTTCAACGCCTTGGTGGCGTTCGTGTCAACGTTTATAACGAAAAGGGCATCGAGACTCTCTTTCGCTTTATCGCTAAACTCACCGTAAGAGAACTCCTCAAGATACCTTTCATACCACTCTACCGCCTTTTTAAGATCCCCTTTTTCGTCATACCACTCCCCTATCTCAAAAAGTATCTTCTCATAAAGATCATCGAGCTTCTTGAGTCTGTTAAGCAGTGCTCTATCTATCTCAATAGCAAGGTCGTAATATTTGTGTGAAGCAAGACGCTTTGCAATATCGTGAGCGTCGTCTACATCTTTTAGCAGAAACTTCGGATTTTTCTCCCAGATTTTCCTAATATATTCAACTCCCTCTTCCTCTTTACCCATATCGAAGTAGCGAAGAGCCAGTTTGTATGCCGCAAGAGAGGCTATATCGATATCTTTCGTTCCGTAGTAGGCTTCAAGATATCTCTTGATAGCCTCTTTGCTCTTGCCGTTGATAAATAGTTGATCTCCAAGATATATCAGTCCCAAATCGGCAAATCTGCTCCCTTTGTGCTCCTGAATCAACCGATCGAAGAAGTAGTTCGCATCACTTTCGAATCCTGTTGCGCTGTATACTCTAGCAAGGATAAGCAGAACTTCCGGCAGATACTCGTCCGAAGTATATCTTTTTATGAAGTACTTGCCGAGTTTTATTATCTCTTCCGCATTCTCCTTCATATCATCCTCTGCCAGAGACTTTATTCTATATCTCAAAAAGTCACTAGCAAAGATCGAGTCGGGGTGAAGTTCCTGGGCTTCTGTTGCGAGTTCGTATGCTTTTTTGAATTTTTTCGCATTGAACGCCGACTTTATAGATATAAGCCGCTCAACATCACGGTTTTTTTTCATAAAGACCGGCTTTCCGTTTATATCTACCGCTCCTATGGTTACGATAGCGTAATCGCGCAGATCGAAAGGGAAATTTATGCTA
>JAKIUX010000228.1 GCA_021647345.1 Hydrogenimonas sp. | reverse complement strand
TTGCAAATACGTCCAAGAAGCGACTTCTACCTTGCCGTGATGCTTGCACGCTTTATGTTTATGGAAGATATGGAAGATAAAGCCTTCATGGAGGAGAGGTGCGAAGATGCAGACTGGTATTACGACTTTTTAAGAACCTTCAGAATCAAGACATCTCTGCATAAATGCGGAATAGAGCTGGATGATCTGGGCGATCTGCTCTATCAGATGCAGAATAAAAAGACAGTCTTTCTTGTCGGCACAGGTGTGCAGAAGTACACGATTGGAGATCAGGTGCTTCAGGCAATAGACGGTTTGGCCGCTGTCCTCGGCTTTTTCGGCAAGCCTGGTTGCGGAGTGAGCTTTTTGGGCGACTCGACGGCAGGCTTTAGGGTACCTTTTAACTACTCTAGCAAGAGGGTAGCGAAGCCTGTGGCGCCTTTTGGCCGCTTCAAAACAGTTCTTGTCCAGGCGGCCAACCCCCTTGCTCAGATGCCGGGTCTATCGAAAGTTGAAGAGGAGATATCCAAAGTGGAGAATCTCATCTACTTCGGTCTATATGAGAATGAGACAAGCCAAAAGGCGAGAATTGTGCTTCCGGCAAAAGATTTTTTGGAAAAGGATGATCTAAGGCTTAGCTACGGCCACCCATATGTTCAGCCAATGCCGAAGATAAAAGAGGCAAATTTCGGTATCAGCGAGTATGAGCTTGCGAAATATCTTTTTGAGACTCTCGGATGCGAAGGGTTGAAAGAGGAGAGATATTACATAGAGTATATGCTCGATCAATGCAAGAAGGAGGGTGAGTTCTACAGATCGCCTGCATATGATGAGTACCCCTATGCAGAGGAGTTTGAAACAGATAGCGGCAATTACGAGTTTCTCGAGGAGTTTGAAGATGATTTCGATGATGAAGCGGATGGGTTGTGGCTTCTTACTCCAAAAAGCCCACACTCTCTTAATAGTCAGTTTAGAAGAGAGAGCAGCCTCTATCTTCACCCCTCCCACGGCTTTAAAGAAGAAGAGAAGGTAAAAGTGGTAAGCGAACATGGAGAGATTGTGCTGCCGGTGAAGTTGACCGAAGATGTCAGGGAAGATTGCGTGCTTATCTATGCGGGAACGCCTGGCGTAAACAGGCTGACCCCCCCTATTAAGAGTCTGATGGGCAAGGGTGCTTGCTATCAGGAGGTAAAAGTTAATTTGGAGAGAGCGGAATGAACCTGAAAGAGATGGACCAAAACTATGTGTTGCAGACCTATGCGCGAAACTATGTTCACTTCGTCAAAGGAGAGAACTCAATACTCTATGACGCCGAAGGAAGAGACTATGTAGACTTCGGAAGCGGTATAGCGGTTTGTAGTGTTGGTCACGGAAACAGGAGGCTCGCCGATGCCATATGCGATCAGGCAGGCAAACTGATACACACGTCGAACCTCTACCTTATTGAGCCCCAGGCGAGACTCGCGAAGCGGCTCGCAGAACTTAGCGGCTACGATGTCAAGACATTTTTCGCCAACAGCGGTGCGGAAGCCAATGAGGGTGCTATCAAGATGGCCCGGAAGTATGGAGAGGTGGAAGGAGAGGTTAAAAGGTATAAAATAATCACTCTTGAACACTCCTTCCACGGAAGAACCATTACGGCTCTGAAAGCTACGGGGCAGGAGGCTATGCACAACTATTTCGGTCCGTTTCCTGACGGTTTTGTCTACGCTCGCGATATAGAGCATATCTACGATCTAATCGATGATCATACTGTGGCGGTGATGATAGAGCTCGTGCAGGGTGAAGGCGGTGTGCAGCCTATGGAAGTAGATGAGGTTAAAAGGCTTGCTAAAAGGTTGAAAAGTGAAGACATTCTTCTAATAGTTGACGAAGTGCAGACAGGAATCTTTCGTACCGGCGAAGTTTTGGCCAGCAACCTTTACGAGATTACACCTGACATAATAACCCTCGCAAAGGGGCTTGGCGGAGGAGTGCCCATAGGCGCTATTCTAACGACACATAAAGAGATTTTGGGTTTAGGCGAGCACGGCAGTACTTTCGGCGGCAATTTTCTCTCCACACGCGCGGCGCTGGAGGTTCTGGCCATTTTGGAGGAGCATAAAGAGAGCGGAGCTCTCGACCATGCGCTAATCCTTTTTGAAGAGAGGCTAAAGAAAATAGCAGAAAAATACCCTGACATATTCGAAAAGGAGGTTGGAGTAGGGTTTATGAGGGGGCTTAGAGTCAAGGGAGATAAAGAGGCGGGAGATGTAGTGGCCGCCGCCCTCATAGAGAGGGTAGTGGTGCTTAAAGCGGGGAAAAATACGGTACGTTTTCTGCCGGTGCTGACTATAACCAAAGAGGAGATGGAGCTTGGTTTCGAGCGGTTTGAGCGTGCGCTCTCTTCTTTGTAGTCTTCTGGTCGGCTCCGCACTCTTTGCTTCAGACCCGGCCGATCTTCTGTCGACCCTTCAGAGCGACTCTTTCAAGCTTCAGCAAGAGAAGAATAGTGCCGATAGCGGTCAACTGGAGTATAGCTGGATAAACCCTGTCACAATAAGTTACGACTACTCACACTCAAACCAGTTCGATAGAACACAGATAAACCGCTCTCTTTCCGTCAGGGTAGACCAGCCCATCTTCAAAAGCGGTGGGATATGGTATGCGGTTAAGTATGCAAAAGCGACAAGACGCGTAGGCGCTCTCACCATAGAGGCTCAAAGAAGAGCCGCCA
>JAKIUX010000227.1 GCA_021647345.1 Hydrogenimonas sp. | reverse complement strand
TGTTATCCACGCTTTTTTACCCTGTAAAGCACGTTTAAGCGTCTCAATCTTTCTGACACTGCAGCATCTCTTTCTATTCTCTATAGAGTCGTAAAAACCGTTAACTCCTTGGCTTTTTACAAGCTCTTCGAGTGATTCCCGTTCAGGGTAGTATGGCTCTATAGAGATGCCGTAGTGCTTCTCGCTCCTCTCCCATACTCTGTATGTCTCTTCCGGGAGCCTTCCAGTCTCGAGCGTAAAGATTTGGCACGCGGGCTCCATTGAAGAGACCATATCTATAAGTACCTGATCTTCTGCGCCGAAGCTTGTAGCCAGTGCGATCTCTCCTTTAAACTCTTTCAAAAAAAAGTCCAAAATCTCTTCAGCTTCACTATTCTCGAAGCGAACGAAGTAGTTTTTGTAAAGTTTCAAAATATCATCCATGCTGCCTCCTTCTAAAATCATATATGGTATTCCGGCTCTTTTTTAACCCTGCCGAGGGGTATTCTGTTCCAGGCCCTTTCGTGGAAGTAGTAAAGAACCATCTTCGTCACAAGCTCGATACTCCCTATAGAGGCCGCCATTGTGAGGCTTCCTGTTATGATGTAAGAGATGATTATCGTATCGAGTGTTCCGAGGGCTCTCCACGATATAGTTTTTACTACACTTCTATAGGGTTTTTCGTGCATAGTACAGAACCTCCCGATTGCGCTCAATTATGCTTATAAACTCTATCGATTTAGTCAAGATTAACTCCAAAAAAATCTATTTCGCGCGGACTACTCAAAAAGCCCGCTGCTAAGGTACCGCTCACCAGTGTCGTTGAGCATCGTAACAACTACTTTTCCCTTATTCTCTTTACGTGCGGCGACCGCTTCGGCGGCATAAACGTTTGCACCGGAAGAGATGCCTACAAGCAACCCCTCATTTTTGGCAAGCTCTCTGGCAGTTTCCATGGCCGTGTCGTCGGCGACTCTCAAGACTTCATCGTAGATCGAAGTGTCGAGTACACCGGGTATGAAGCCGGCTCCTATTCCCTGTATTTTGTGGGGTCCCGGCCCTTTACCGCTCAAAACAGCAGAGTTCTCAGGCTCGACAGCTATTATCTCTATATCTGGATTATGCTCTTTAAGGACCTTTCCTACGCCGGTTATCGTACCTCCGGTGCCGACACCGGCTACAAAAATATCGATTTTCCCTTCTGTGTCTCGCAAGATCTCCTGTGCCGTAGTTTTTATATGGATTTCAGGGTTCGCCGGGTTTTCAAACTGCTGCAAAACCACCGCGTTATCTATCTCATCCGCAAGCTCTTTTGCTTTTGCCACTGCGCCCGCCATTCCCTTCACCGGTTCCGTAAGAACCAGCTCCGCGCCGAGTGCCGCAAGCAGTTTTCGCCTCTCTATACTCATGGAAGAGGGCATCGTAAGAATGAGCCTGATTCCTTTGGCCGCAGCGACGGAAGCGAGGGCTATACCCGTGTTTCCGCTTGTCGGTTCTATCAAAACACTATTTTTATCTATAGTTCCGCTCTCAAGAGCCTTTAAAATCATATTTGCCCCTATACGATCTTTCACAGAGCTTGTCGGGTTCATAAACTCACACTTTCCTAGAACGGTAGCACCGCTTCTTTCAGAGGCTCCTTTGATCTTTAAAAGAGGTGTGTTTCCTATAAGTTTAGTTACATCTTCTGCATAATTCATAATATATCCTCCTATATCGAGTAGCAGATCTGGTTAGAGAGCTTCTGCTCATAGAGCGCAAAGTCGTCGAGTGAGATATCGAAAATCTTCTCGAGCCTCTTTTCAGTATCTTTGAAAAATAGCTCCAAAACCGCATTTTGAGTAGTTGTTTCGGTAACTTGAATCTCACCTTCAAGTGACTTCAAAATATCCAGCACCCTTATGTTCGACGGTTTCGTTGCGAGCAGATACCCGCCGTAGGCTCCACGAACACTCTTGACAAATCCATCTTTTTTCAGAGTGTTGAGCAGCTGCTCCAGGTAGTTTTGCGGAATTGCTGCGCGCTCCGCTATATCTTTGATCTTCACAGGTTTGTTAAATCTATACTCTTTTGAAAGCTCATACATCGCCAAAAGGCCGTAAGTGCCTTTGGAGGAGAGAAGAGTCATATCAGCTCTCCATAGCCTGTTTGAGATCTTCTATAAGATCTTCATAGGCCTCAAGCCCCACGCTAAGCCTTACAAGTCCGGGTGTAACACCTGTTTTTTGAAGTTCTTCGGCACTTAGCTGCTGATGGGTCGTGCTTGCCGGGTGGGTGATGATAGACTTTGAATCGCCGATATTTACGACAACGCTGAAGATTTTGGTATTATCAAGTATCTTCTTGGCAAACTCCAGGTCGCCCACTTCGAAACTTACGAGACCTGAAGCCATACCGTCTTTGAAGTAGCGCTGCGCCTTCTCATAATTTTCATCGCTCTCAAGGCCTGGGTAGTTTACCTCTTTAACCTTCGGGTGGCTTTGCAGGAACTTCGCAATTTCAAGTGCATTTTTGGAGTGCTCTTTTATTCTTACAGCAAGAGTTTCAAGCCCCTGAATATGCAGCCACGAGTTAAAAGGTGCCGGTGCCGCACCAATATCTCTAATGAGAGATAGTCTCACTCTCAAGGTAAAGATCGGAAACGGCAGGTCAGCATACACAAGGCCGTGGTAACTCTCGTCCGGTTCGTTGAACTGCGGATATTTGTCGTTACCTATGAGCTTAGAGTTGAGGTCTTTG
>JAKIUX010000226.1 GCA_021647345.1 Hydrogenimonas sp. | reverse complement strand
CCTCAGCTTTCAGCCTCAAAAGCTCCGCTGTAAAAAAGAGTGCCCCCCCGTCAAAGGCACTTAGGCAGGAGTCCCTGAAAGGCTACACGCTCACTATGACCGCCATCGGCAAACCGAGTATGGCTCTGGTTGCAAAAGGGGGCAAAAGCAAGTTCCTCTCTGTCGGAGAGAGAATCGACGGATTCAGGCTCGAAGAGGTATTTACCGACAGGGTAAAGTTTGTCAAAAACGGCAAAGAGTATTGGCTCTTTATGAAAAAGAGCGGCAGCTCGGACTCTTTGGTTGCAAAACCGAAGAGAAAGAGAAATGGGTCGCCTGAAAAAGAGCTTATTGAACAAGTAAGGCGAGAGGGAGACACCATATTTATCCCCAGAGAGCTGCTATCGCAGATGCACGATCTTAAAAAGATCTTCAAATATATCAGCATAAATCCGGTATATAAAGATAACAAACTTGTAGGATTTGGAGTGGCAAACATAAAAAAAGGCTCTGTTTTCGATAAAATGGGATTAAAAAGACGCGATATTATAAAGAAGATAGATGGCAAACCAATCAAGAGCGAAAGAGACGCCTTCAGGTACTTCAACAGGCTTGAAGAGCTCGATTCGCTCTCTCTTACAATAAAGAGAGGAAAAGAGAGCAAGGAATTGAAGTATGAGATTTTTTAAGATATTTTTGATTGTGGCGCTGCTTGCGCCTCTTTTAAGCGCTCAAAAGATAACGATAAACTTCAACAACACTCCCATAAAGGATGTTATAAGATTCGTAGCCAAAGAGACGGGCAACAACATTCTCATTACTGACAAGATAAACGGAACGGTAAACTTTATATCGGAAGAGCCCATAGATAAAAAAGATCTCCTGCCTCTTCTGTCGCAGATTTTACAGAACAAAGGCTACACTGTAGTCGACGGAAACAACGGCTACATCATGGTAACAAGAGCGGCCAACGCCAAAAAGCTCGCTACTCCGGCGCAAGAGAGAGCGAAGGCCGGTATGGTTACTAAAGTAATTCACGTTCACTACATTAAAGCGGCCAACGCGGTACAGAAACTAAGGTACCTCACCAGCCAGTTTGCTTCGGTAACTTTCGACAACGAGAAGCAGATCATCATCATAAGCGACTACCCTAAGCAGATAAAGAGTTTCGAAAAGATGGTCAGAAAGATAGATCGTCCGATACGAAAGGAGATACGCTTTGTCTCTTTGAGCAACGCCGACGCGGCAACGGCGGTCAAAAGCCTTGGAACAATATTTAAAGCTATGAACACTACATTCCGATACCCTGTAACTTTGAGCGCAGACGCTAAAAGCAACAAGATAATAGTCATAGCGGACGAGTATGATATAAAAAGAGCGGTTGATATAGTAAAAAAGTATGACAGCCAAAATAGCGCCAAAGAGATGGCAAGCGATGTGATATTTCTAAACAATGCCGAAGCTGCGGCAACACTCAAGATTGTAAACGGGTTGATGAAGAGTTTCGACAAGCAGACACAGGCCCAGGTTTCGATACAGGCAAAAGAGGATATAAACGCCATCGCCATAACAGGAACCCCAAAGGCTGTTAAACTTATATCTAAAGTTATAAAAAAACTAGATATCGAACAGCAGCAGGTCTATATTAAAGCGCATATTTACGAGATAAGCCAAAACAGACTAAACACTCTCGGTGTAAAGTGGGGTCTTGCAGGAGGCGCTACGGCAGGAAATCTGATAGCAACTTCAATTTTTAACATGGGCGGCTCATCGTTCGTTCTTCCGTCGACACTTGCTAACACTATAGATTTCGGCACAACCACCAAAGGGGTGGCTATTGGCGCCATTATAGATCTGCTGAAACAAAACGGTGCCGTCAATGTCATATCGGAACCAAATATTCTCTGTATAAACAATAAAAAGTCGACGGTCTATGTAGGAAAAACCATCTCAATTCTCACAAGTCAGGCTACCGGCAACGACACCACCTCTTTAACAAGAAATACATATAGCCGCGAAGATATAGGTCTAACTCTTGAAGTAAAACCGCAAATTGCCAGCGACGACAAGGTGCTTATAGAGGTTAAAACCAAGATTGAAGATATTGACAGAGCAAGCAGTGCGGCCGCCGACAGACCGACAACTCTAAAGCGTGAGGTAAACACCGTATCCATAGTCAACGACGGAGAGAGTGTCATAATAGGCGGGCTTTTGAAAAACTACTACTCCAAAGCGGTTTCCAAGGTACCTCTGCTTGGAGATCTTCCTTTCTTGGGCGGCCTTTTCCGCTCCACTACCGAAAGCAGCGACCAGATTAACGTTATTGTGATTTTGACTCCGTATATAGTTAAAAACAGCGCCTCTTTGGCTCAAATCCAGGAGAGGATAGCAAAGAGTGAGGAGTTAAAGGCCAAACTTGCCGAAATATTAGCGCAGGAGCTTGAAAAAGATGCCAAAAAGAGCGGAGAGGGTAAATGAGAAAAACCCCTATACGCGCGGAAGTGGAGCCATATACCGATCTGCCGAACCTCGACTTTTATGTAAGAAACGGGCTTCTATTCGGTATCTATGAAGAGAAACCCCACGCCTTCATAAGAGAGAATCCAGATAGCGATATGCTAAACGCCCTATCGCACCTTGGGGGAAGATTTCCTCTGGCTATTCTCGACGAATCAAGCTACGAAGCGCTTAAAACGGCTTTTCTGGAGCTAAAAAGCGAAGAGGGTATAGGGGGAGTCGAA
>JAKIUX010000225.1 GCA_021647345.1 Hydrogenimonas sp. | reverse complement strand
TCGCCGTTGGCGGCAAGAACCTCGTCTATTAGAGCGACAATGGCGCTCTCGTCGCTAACCTGCTTCAGGCCGAGTCTCTCTATTGTTTCGTCAACATCGGCCCCTTCATGTTCGAAAAGATAGTCGAGTACAACTTTGGCCGCCTTTCCGCTGATAGTGGAGTCCTCTATCCGCTTTACGATAGTCGCGAGCTGCTTTGCATCTACCGGAGAGTTCTGTATGCTCAACCCTCCTTTGAGCCTTCCTTGAAGCTCGACGGTAAGCCAGGTAACAGCATTTTTAGGCGGCGCACCCTCTTGGAGCATTGTCTCAAAGAAGCGTGCCATCTCAACCTCCGAAGTTATGACAGTAGCGTCATACTCCCGTATACCGAACTCTTTGACATAGCGCTCTCTCTTCTGATCGGGCATCTCGGGAATCTTTTTAGCTTCCTCAAACATCTGTGGCGTAGGAACCACAGGAAGCAGATCCGGCTCCGGGAAATATCTGTAGTCGGCACTCTCCTCTTTGCCTCGCATAGAGCGGGTCTCCCCCTTGACCGTATCGAAGAGTCTGGTCTCCTGCCACACTTCATCTTCATATACTCCATCCTCCCACGCCTCGATCTGACGCTCTACCTCATACGCGATAGCCTGCTGAATGAAGCGGAAACTGTTCATATTCTTTATCTCGACTCTCGTGTAGAGCTTCTCGTCGCCTTTCGGGCGAATAGAGACGTTGACATCGCAGCGGAAAGAGCCCTCCTGCATGTTGGCATCGCTTATATCGAGATATCTTACAATCGCATGGAGCTTTTTCAGGTACCTTACCGCTTCGTCGGCACTTCTCATATCCGGTTCGCTTACAATCTCTAGAAGCGGAGTTCCGGCGCGGTTCAAATCGACAAGAGAGCGGTTGCCTTCATGTATATTTTTGCCGGCATCCTCCTCAAGGTGGGCACGAGTGATACCTATGCGTTTCTGACTGCCGTCATCGAAATCTATCATCAAATGGCCGTTTTCCACTATAGGAATCTCAAACTGGCTTATCTGGTAACCTTTAGGCAGATCTGGGTAGAAGTAGTTTTTCCTATTAAAAACTGACCTCTTATGAACCGTGGCGTTGACCGCATTACCAAACATCATCGCCTTTTTGACCGCCTCAACGTTCAAAACAGGCAGAGCACCTGGAAGACCGAGACAGACAGGACATGTATGAACATTCTGCCTGTCGGCGAAACTTGTGGCACAGCTGCAGAAAATTTTGGTTTTAGTATTCAACTGTACATGCACTTCAAGACCGATGATGACTTCAAACATTTATTTCCTTAATCGACAAAGTATCGTATAGATGCGAAACCTGCGGCACCGGCCCTCTCTACAGCCTCTATCTCTTCGTTGCCGGTAATGCCGCCGAGCGCAAAAATATTGATAGATATTTTACCTGTTATTTCTTTTAACTTCTCTAAACCTTTAGGCGCTCCTTTGCCCGGAGTATTAAAGATTGGGCCGTATGTTACGCCGTAGGCACCCGCCGCCTCACACACTTTCGCCTCTTCAAGAGAGTGTGTACTTACAATAACTCTCACTCCGCTTCTTGCGGCCGCTTCAACAGAGCCTATCATATCCGAGCTAAGATGAATGGCGTCTGCCTCAAGTCTACGGGCAAGCTCCAGCTCTGTATGAAGAAGGAAAAGGGTATCTTTAAAACTCGGTTTTAGTGAAAGAAAGGCTTCGGCAAGAGCTTCGTAATTTTTGCTCTTTTTATCTCTGAGGCAGATCATATCAACCTCTTTTGAGTCGAGAACTCTCTTGACACTCTCTTTCAACTCATTCGCAGAAGTCCCGTAATACTTAGGGTCGGTTATCGCGTATCGAAGTATCATCGAGCTTCTTCTCGATAGACTCCAGAAGCTCCGTCTGTCGTCTCATTAGACGGAACTTCTCGAACTGCAGGTTGACTACTTCCAAAAAAAGTACCATAAAAAGACCGACAAGAGAACCTGCTATAGAGGCGGCAAGGGCAACAGGAATACCGAAAGGCAGAAATGACCAAAAGAAGTAGACGGCGCCGAGAAGGGCAACGGCCCATGCAGCGCCAAGAAGAAAGTTTACAAGTATCTCGGCTAATGTCCGTCTCAAAGAGATACCGTCAGAGCGACTCTTCTTCAAGCAGTACAGCTCCCGCCAAGTAGACGTATGTCAATATCATGAAGATGAATGCTTGAAGAATAGCGGAAAATGCAAGAAGAAGAAAAGCCGGCAGAGGAACGATCCATGGTGCGAGCATAAGAAGAACCCACAAGAAGAGGTCGTCACCCTTTATGTTACCGAAAAGTCGGAAAGAGAGAGAGATGATTCTTGAGATGTGAGATACTATTTCGATAGGAAACATAAGCGGAGCAAGCCACTTTACAGGACCTGCAAAGTGTGCGAAATAGTGTACAACGCCATGCTTTCTAATCCCTTCAAAGTTATAATATATAAAAACAACCAAGGCTAAAACTAAAGTCATATTAACGTTACTTGTTGGGGATTCAAATCCTGGAATAATTCCAATAAGATTGCCAATTAAAACTAGTAATCCAATTGTTGCGATTAAAGGCAAATACTTTCTTGCTAACTCGACACCAATAACATCCTTGCCCATGGCGATTACACCCTCTTCATAAGCTTCCATAATGTTTTGCACACCATTTGGAACTAATTGCATAGACTTGGTAGCTAACTTTGCAAGAACTAAAAC
>JAKIUX010000224.1 GCA_021647345.1 Hydrogenimonas sp. | reverse complement strand
AGGCTACCAGACACTTTTTCGTTCAGCAAGAGACCATTTTGAATATACTTGAGAAGCAACTTTTCATTGACGGAGGTCTAAAAGATGTAGAAGATATCCAAAAACTTTTCAATCAGCTTCTACAGTTGAATCCTTCGCTTGCAGGTTTTGCAATATTTGATCCTGACGGAAATATACTTGTAGCAAGCGGTAAAAAAGATCTTGCGAAAGTTCCCAATATAAAACATCAAAAAGAGAGCTGCCACTCTTTTGAAAAAGCTCTTGCGAGCAAAAGAACCGTTATAGGAAGAGCATTCTTCGACAAAGCCGTTAATAGATGGATACTGCCTATTCATAAATCTGTACGAGACAAAAGCGGAAAAGTCTATGCGGTAATCTCCTCAGGGCTGAATCTTGACAATACAAGTTCCATCTGGAAAGCTCATGCTGAACCCGGAACGGAACTGGAGATATTTTTAGGTGATTCATGGTATAGGGTCTATAGAAGCGACAAATCTCCATATAAATTCCCTCATTTATACAGCAAACCGATAAGCAAGAAAGATAGAGAGGAGAAGGAGGCAGGAAGAGCGCTAAAAAGCGAAGCGGGTGTAACATTCGAAGATCTTGAAAAAAGCGGCAGATGCGCTGTTGTATCATTTAATCCGCCGGAAGAGGAGCCATATCTTGTAAGCTGGCAATATCTTCCGGAGTACGGTTTGTGGATTCATTACCATATGACAGCCAAAAAGATTTTGGAAAAGGTTCTGAACTACTGGATGATAAACGTAGTATCTTTCATCTTCATATTCTTCGTTGTCTACTACCTCTTCTACACGATAAACGAGATAGAGAAGAGAAAATCGAAAGAGCTTCTGCACCAGGCTATGCACGACAATCTAACGAAACTGCCCAACAGGATGTATCTACAGAAAAACATAGACTCCTGGATATATGAAGGGGCGCCCCCTTTTAGCGTCGGCTTTATAGATCTTGACAACTTCAAAAATATCAACGACAGCATAGGCCATCACTACGGAGATCTAATTCTCATTGAGGTTGCGAAACGGCTTCGCGCCTCAATGCCTAAAGGAACAATGGTTGTTCGCCACGGAGGCGATGAGTTCATTATGCTATGCCACGAATATGATATAGAGAAGTTGAGCCAAAATGCCCGTCTGCTCATAGAGGCTATTTCACAGCCTTACGACATAGATGGAATGGAGTTCACGATAGGCGTAAGCATTGGTATAAGCCGCTACCCTCTTGACGGCACTAAACTCTTCGAACTGCTCAGTGCGGCCGATATAGCCATGTACCATGCCAAACGTTCTAAAAACAGTTTCGCATTCTTTACAAGCGAGCTAAAAGCCTTAAGAAACAGGTACTCTCTGATAGAGCAGGAGTTAAGAAACGCTATCGACAAAGATGAGCTCACTATAGTCTATCAGCCGCAGATGAGAAAAAACGGCTCCCTTCACGGCGTAGAGGCTCTTGTGAGATGGGAGAATGAGAAACTTGGAGTCATCCACCCAGAAGAGTTCGTAAAAATAGCTGAAGAGAGCGGTCTTATGCCGAAAATAGGCAGATATATAGCCTCTCATGCCGTCAGTGAAATTTCCGCTTTGCAAAAAAAGATGAACACCTCTTTCTCTCTCGCACTCAATATATCTATAAGACAGTTCAACGAAAAAGGGTTTATAGAGACATTCATGCAAACGATCGAAGATGGCAGTTTGGACCCCTCAGCCATAGTTGTCGAGATCACCGAATCTCTTTTCATAGAGGAGCTTGAATACATACTTGAGACTCTCCGCAGGCTTAAGGAGAAAGGGTTAAAAATCTCTCTCGATGACTTCGGTACCGGATACTCATCTTTGGGAATGCTGAAAAAACTGCCGATAGATGAGCTGAAAATCGATAAGAGTTTTGTCGAGACACTTTTAGTCGACAAAGAGTCTGAAGCGATGGTAAAGGCGATAATCACTCTCGGAAAGACGCTCGGTTTTTCGATTCTCGCGGAAGGGGTTGAGGAGGAGGAGCAGTTTATAAGACTGAGCGAACTCGGATGCGACCTTTTTCAAGGCTATTTCTTCTCGCGTCCGCTAAAAATCGATGATCTTGAAGAGTTTATAAGCAACAAAGCCTCTCTATAAAGCTTTTGGCTATAATTGCGCTTCGAAAAATTTACCAAAGCGGAGCGTATGCGACAGAGAATTCACGCATTAAACAGTATCGATAAGGGCATAATTTTTATGCTCGCAAGTGCATTCATTTCTGCCCTTAACGGAGCTATCGCGAAAATTCTAGGCGATGATTTAAGCGCTATGGAGATAGTCTTTTTCAGAAATCTTATAGGCGTTGCAATCATAGTGATCACACTTCGACACACCCCTGCAAAACTGCCCGGAGGCAAGGTTCACCTTCTGCTCCTGCGCGGCCTTTTCGGCTTTGCGGCCATGATACTCTTCTTCTATACCATAACGGTAATTCCTCTGGCAGAGGCGATAACTCTAAATAAAACCTCTCCTCTCTTTGTCGCGATATTGGCTTTTTTCTTAATGAAAGAGCGACTCAATATCTACTCTATAGCAGCTCTAATTATTGGCTTTTCCGGAGTCGTTTTCATAGCCAAACCTACCGGAATCTCCATGGGGTACGAACACTTTCTCGGTCTATTGGGAGGTTTTTTCGCAGCCTGCGCCTACGCTACGATCAAACGCATCCGCGACATATACGACGCAAGGCTCAT
>JAKIUX010000223.1 GCA_021647345.1 Hydrogenimonas sp. | reverse complement strand
GGCATAGTTTTAGCAACACTATTAGGTACATATATAGGTCTTTATATAGCACCTTTTTGGACAGCACTCATCGTGACTTTAGCTACTGCAATAGCTTCTATATTTGGTGATTTATTTGAATCTTATCTCAAACGTGAAGCAGGAGTCAAAGACTCTGGAGACATCCTTCCTGGTCACGGTGGAATACTCGACAGAATAGACGGTTACCTTTTTGGGGCACCTATGATGATAATCACCTTGCGTGCATTTTTATAATAAATGTCTAGTATCGTTCTTTTAGGCTCAACTGGCTCCATAGGGGTCAATACCCTCAAGGTGGCGGAACGCTTCAATATACGGGTTGAGACACTTGTAGCCGGCAATAATATAGAGCTTCTTAAAGAGCAGATAGCCCTTTTTAGGCCCTGTTACGTCTGTGTCGCTTCGAAAGAGGCGGCAAAAGAGCTTGACCATCCGAGAGTTTTTTGGGGTGAAGAGGGGATCTTGGAGGTTATTAGGCTGAGCAGTTCGGCAATTGTAGTCAACGCTCTTGTCGGTTTTCTTGGGCTCAAGCCTACCGTCGCCGCCATAGAAGAGGGCAAAACCGTCGCACTCGCCAACAAAGAGTCGCTCGTGGCAGCCGGAGCCTTTATAGAGCCGGCGGCGCTTCGGCCGATAGATAGCGAGCACTTTGCTCTTTGGTATCTTTTGAGTGGCAGGCCGGTAGAGAAGATGGTTATTACGGCTAGCGGCGGAGCCTTTAGAGATTGGCCGATAGAGAAGATTGATGATGCCTCTTTCGAAGATGCTTTGAAGCACCCAAATTGGAGTATGGGGTGCAAGATAACGATAGACAGCGCGACTATGATGAACAAACTTTTCGAGCTTCTGGAGGCACGCTGGCTCTACGGGTGCGAAAACCTGGACGCTATCATAGAGACCAAGTCGGTCATTCATGCACTGGTAGAGTTCAAAGACGGCTCTACAACGGCCCAAATGGCCTACCCCGATATGAAGCTCCCCATAGCCTACGCCTTGATGCAGGAGCTCGATGAGCCGATTTTGGAGCATGTCGATCTGCTTGAGATCGGCTCTTTGGAGTTTAGAAAGATCGAGCCAGAGAGGTACCCTATTTGGAATATAAAAGATGAACTTTTGAAAAAACCTGAATTGGGGGTTGTCGTAAATGCGGCAAACGAAGCGGCCATAGAGAAGTTTATGAAAAGAGAGATCTCTTTTGGCGGTATCGCCCGTATGGCTATCGATGCGTATGACCATTTTCACGATGCGAAACCGAAGAGTCTCGATGAGGTTTTCGCCATAGACAAAGAGGTTAGGAGATGGTGTGAAGAGAGATAGAACCCTTCTGCTGCACGGCTGGGGCGGCAGCGACTTTCCCCATTGGCAGAGTTGGCTTGCGGGCGAACTGGCCAAAAATTACGCAACGGTGAGTTTTCCGCTAATACAGCATCCCCACTATCCTCACCTGAATCGTTGGAAAAAGAGTGTAAGGGGACATCTTGAAGAGTTCAGGCCCGAAACCGTAATCTGCCACTCCCTTGCCAATACTCTTTGGTTCCATCTCTGTAATGAGGGCGATATGGAAGAGATTGAGAGGCTTCTTCTTGTGGCTCCTCCCAGGCTCGATTGCGAAATAGAAACTATAAAGAGCTTCTTTCCTGTGGAGCCTCCTGAGAATCTTTTTGCAAAAAAGGCGATGCTGGTAGTCTCTACCGATGATCCGTATATGCCGATAGAGAAGGCGTGGGATCTGCAAGAGAGACTCGGCGTACCGATGAAGGTGATAGAGGGGGCCGGACACATCAACACCGAGAGCGGCTACGGAGAGTGGCCGTGGATTTTGGAGTACCTAAAAAGCGGTACGATTTGCGATATAAACGGCGGTTGCGAATGATTTTGAGTATCGAGAGCAGTTGTGACGATAGCTCGATAGCCGTAACCGAGATAGCGACAAGAAAGCTCCTTTTTCATAGAAAAATCTCTCAAGATGCCGAGCATTCGAAGTATGGAGGAGTTGTACCGGAGCTTGCAAGCAGGCTGCACGCCGTAGATCTGCCAAAGCTTCTGGAAGAGGCAAAGCCCTACCTGGATGACCTAAAAGCCGTAGCCGTAACCAACGAACCGGGTCTTTCTGTAACTCTTCTTGAAGGTGTCGCGATGGCTCAAGCTCTAAGCATATCAAAGGGGCTTCCAATAATAGCCGTTAACCACCTAAAGGCTCACATCTACTCTCTCTTTATAGAGAAGCAGACAAAGTTTCCTATGCTGGTGCTGCTTATCTCCGGCGGGCATACGATGGTGGTGGATGTTCGCAGCTTCGAAGATATGAAGATAGTCGCAGCTACTATGGATGACAGCTTCGGAGAAAGTTTTGACAAGACGGCTAAAATGATGGGTCTTGGCTACCCTGGCGGACCTCTTGTGGAGAGGCTTGCGGCAAAAGGAGACCCTGAGCGCTTCAAGATGCCTATACCGCTTCTTCACTCTCCTAAGATTGCATTTAGCTACTCGGGTATAAAAAATGCGGTAAGACTGCTTGTAGAGGAGCACTCGCCTCTTGATGAGAAGACCAAGGCCGATATAGCGGCAGCATTTCAAAAAGCGGCTATAGCTCATCTACTTCATAAGTGCAGAAAGATTTTTGAGAAATATCGCCCTAAAGATTTCGCCATAGTTGGAGGGGCAAGCGCCAATATGGCGGTTAGAGAGGCCTTTGCGAATCTATGCGCAGAGTATGGGGCGT
>JAKIUX010000222.1 GCA_021647345.1 Hydrogenimonas sp. | reverse complement strand
CTCTTCCTTTATGTATATCCGCTTTCCTCGCCAACCTTTGCGCACCCCCACTCCGGGTAGTGTTTTCTTATGTATCTGTTTAGCTCTATCTCGGCTTTGGTGTAAACTCTTTTTGAAGTACCTCGTTTTGATGCATCTATTGTCATACCGGCACCTACAGTTCGGTTGTTTATCTTATCTATGACTATAAAACTGCCGGTCCCTTTGATCTTTTCGTATCTGTCGCATGCGATCTCTCTTGTCAGATCGATAGTGCATTTGCCTATCTCGTTGAGCTGAAGAGTCTTCGTCTCTACCTCTTCCCAACTATTTACATCTTTCTTGAACTCCACCGATCCGAAAATGGCATCGATTACCGTAGTCGCTCTTTTTATCTCATACTCTCTGCCTGTTACGAGAGGCTCTTCGTCCATCCAGACTACCATCGCCTCTATCGTGTCGGATGTTTCAAGCTTTTCGGATGCTTTTACGATCATGTCGCCGGCACTTATATCTATCTCATCTTCAAGGGTCAAAGTTACGGCCATAGGGGCAAAAGCTTCAGAAACGCTGCTCAGCTCTGTTGATGAGAGATCTGCCGATGGTAATATTATCTTTTTTACTCTGCTCCTTTTTCCTGACGGAAGAACTCTTATCTCATCCCCCTCTCTGATCACTCCGCTCGTGATAGTTCCGGCGAACCCTCTGAAGTCGAGATTCGGTCTGTTGACATACTGTACAGGAAATCTGAAATTCTCAAAGTTAATATCTTCTGCTATCTCTACATTGTCGAGAAACTCCAGAAGAGGTTTGCCCTTGAACCACTCCATATTAGCGCTTTTTTCAACTACATTGTCTCCTCGAAGAGCGGAGATCGGAATGAAATCTACCGTAGGCTCCAACCCTTTTTGTCCAGTGATTTTACTTAGGCTCTTTTGGAGTTTGCCGAACATATCTAAAAAGCCGGCTCTAATATCTTCGAACACCTCCCGGGAGTAGTCGACTATATCCATCTTGTTCACAGCGACCACTATATGCCTGATACCGAGCAGTGAAGCTATGTAGGCGTGTCTTCTTGTCTGTGTAAGCACACCCTTTCTCGCATCTATCAAAATGATTGCAAGATTAGCAGTGCTCGCGCCGGTGACCATATTTCTCGTATACTGCTCGTGACCTGGTGTATCTGCAATGATATACTTTCTCTTGTTCGTAGCGAAAAATCTGTATGCCACATCTATAGTGATGCCCTGCTCGCGTTCGCTCTGCAGGCCGTCTATAAGAAGAGCAAAATCTATCTCCTCTGAGGTTGTGCCAAACTTTCTGCTCTCTCTTCTTGTAGCCGAAAGCTGATCTTCGAAGACGCTTTTTGAGTCGTAAAGAAGCCTTCCTATAAGAGTGCTTTTGCCGTCATCGACACTGCCGCATGTTATGAATCTCAGCATCTCTTTATTCTCGTGATCTTTCAGATATCTCTCTATATCATCTAAACCTTCATATCTTTTTTTACTTTTTGTTAGCTCATCTACCATCTTTTTCTCCTCCTTAAAAGTAGCCTTCGATCTTCTTCTTCTCCATGCTTCCCTCTTGATCTTTGTCTATCACTCTTCCTTCTCTTTCGCTGGTTCTTGAAAGAAGCATCTCCTTAATGATTTCAGGCAGTCTCTTTGCGTTTGAATCTACCGCACCTGTTAGGGGGTAGCACCCAAGTGTTCTAAAACGTACCTTCTGCATCTTCGCCTTCTTTCTCAACTCTTCTGGCATCCTTTCGTCATCTACCATTATCTTGGCTCCATCTATCTCGACTATAGGGCGCTCTTTTGCGAAATATAGCGGCACAATGGGTATATCTTCAAGATATATGTATTGCCATATGTCGAGCTCAGTCCAGTTAGAGAGCGGAAATACTCTCACGCTCTCACCCTTGTTGATTCGAGTGTTGTATATATTCCATAGCTCCGGTCTCTGATTTTTCGGATCCCATCTATGGAATTTGTCTCTAAATGAGAAAATGCGCTCTTTGGCGCGGCTCTTCTCTTCATCCCTTCGTGCGCCGCCTATTACAGCATCGTACCCCCCTTCGTTGAGGGCCTGCTTCAACGCCTGCGTCTTCATGATGTCTGTATGAAGCTTGCTTCCGTGAATAAAAGGGTTTATGCCCATCTTTATGCCTTCGGGGTTTGAGTGCACTACCAGCTCCACCCCAAGATCTTTGACTCTTTTATCTCTAAACTCGATCATTTCCCGAAACTTCCACAATGTATCTATATGCAGAAGAAGAAAAGGGGGCTTGCCCGGATAGAAGGCTTTCATCGCCAGATGAAGCATCACCGAACTATCTTTTCCTACGCTGTACATCATTACAGGTCTTTCAAACCTTGCCGCAACCTCTCTCAATATATGTATAGATTCAGCCTCGAGCTCTTTTAGGTGGGTCAATCTTCTATCATTTAAAATTTTCATATCTCTCCTTTTCTTATTTGCTTCATCCGCTTACAGCTTTCAGATGCAGACCGCACTCTTTATGCTCCGGGCTCTCCCACCACCATCGTCCGCTTCTTATATCTTCACCCTCTTTCACAGCCCTTGTACAGGGGGCGCACCCGATACTTGGGTATCCTCTGTCGTGAAGCTCGTTATAGAGCACTTTATGTCTCTTTATATACTCCCAGACTCTGTCGGTACTCCACTCAATAAGCGGGTTGATCTTCAGCAGACCGAATGCGGTGTCGTACTCCACCGCCTTTGTGCCGCTTCTTGTGACCGACTGCTCTCT
>JAKIUX010000221.1 GCA_021647345.1 Hydrogenimonas sp. | reverse complement strand
ATGCTCTTGAAGCGATAAAACAAATGCTCTCTCCTACCGCTCTTGTGCTTCGCGACGGAAAGCAGCAGAGAGTTCCTGCTGGGGATCTGGTTCCCGGAGATGTGGTGCTGCTGCAATCGGGAGATAGAGTTCCCGCCGATTTGAGACTCTTTCGGGTAAAGACTCTTCAGATTCAAGATGCCGCTTTGACCGGGGAGTCGCTGCCTGTAGAGAAGAGTATAGAGCCTGTTGCTAAAGAGAGTGTTGTTGGCGATCGTAAATGTATGGCCTTTTCGGGTACCATCGTAACGCATGGAAAGGGAGCAGGTGTCGTAGTGGCTACCGGAGCGCAAACAGAAATAGGACGCATAAGCGGAATGGTGAGCGGTGTCGAAAAGTTGACTACGCCTCTTTTGAATCAGATGACGCAGTTTGGCCGCTGGTTGACCGCTGCCATACTTCTTCTTGCGGCTGCATCTTTTGGGTTTGGATACCTCTTTCGAGGCTACGAAGCGGCCGAGATGTTTTTGGCTTCGGTGAGTCTTGCGGTAGCCGCGATTCCTGAAGGGCTTCCGGCTATCATGACTATTACGCTTGCAATAGGTGTTCAGAAGATGGCGCAAAGAAACGCCATAATAAGAAGACTTCCCGCTGTAGAGACTCTCGGGGCTGTCACCGTCATCTGCTCCGACAAGACCGGAACCCTTACTAAAAACGAGATGACGGTAAGAGGCGTGGCAGTAGACGGCAAATTTTTTGAGTTGACAGGAACCGGTTACGACCCACACGGAGAGGTGGAAGAGGGGGGCAGAAGGGTCGACCCTATTGAGGAGCCTCTTTTGGAAGAGATAGCCAAATATGCGGTTCTTTGCAACGATGCAGAGCTTGAGGAAGGTGAATCCGGCTGGAGGGTTCACGGTGATCCGATGGAGGGTGCTCTTATTGTAGCTGCCGTTAAAATTGGGTTAGATGTAGATCTTGTTAGAAAAGAGAATCCGCGCATAGACCTCATACCCTTCGAGTCTGAGCATAAGTTTATGGCGACACTGCACCACACTCACACCAAAGAGGCTTTTATAGTCGTTAAGGGGGCGCCGGAAGCTCTGGTCGCCATGTGCAACTTTCAAAGAGATGAAAATGGTGAGAGTGAACCGCTAAAAAGAGATTTTTGGCACTTGAGAGTCGATGAGATGGCGAAACGGGGTCAGAGGGTTCTTGGAGTAGCTGTGAAGTTTGTCGAATTTGGCAAAAGTGCTCTCGCATTCGACGATCTAAAAAGCGGTTTTATCATGGTAGGGCTTTGCGGCATGATAGACCCGCCGAGACCGGAAGCGATCGAGGCTGTAAAAGCGTGCAGAGGTGCCGGTATTAGAGTGAAAATGATAACAGGAGACCATGGAACAACCGCTCTTGCAATAGCCAAACGGCTTGAGCTGCAAAACTGTGACGATGTTATAACGGGCAAGCAGATAGATGAGTTCTCGAAAGAGGCGCTTCGAAAGAGGATCAAAAAGGTCGATGTCTATGCCAGAGTCAGCCCCGAACATAAGCTGATTCTGGTCGAACTCTTACAGGAGAGTGGCGAAATAGTGGCCATGACAGGCGACGGGGTTAACGACGCTCCCGCTTTGAAACGCGCAGATGTTGGAATTGCTATGGGCCAAAGCGGTACTGAAGCTGCGAAAGAGGCTGCTGAGATTGTCTTGGCAGATGACAACTTCGCCTCGATAAAAGATGCGGTGGAAGAGGGCAGGACAGTTTACGACAACCTCAAAAAGGCTATCATATTTATACTCCCTACAAATGGAGGTGAGGCTCTAATAATATTGGGCGCCATAATTTTCGGTTTTCATCAGCTTCCGCTGACACCTGTGCAGATATTGTGGGTCAATATGGTTACGGCTGTTACGCTCGCTCTCTCACTCGCCTTTGAAATGGCCGAACCGGATGTTATGAAGCGCTCCCCGAGGGATGCGAAAGCCCCTATTATAGATCTCTACTTACTTTGGCGGATACTCTTTGTCTCTGTGATCTTGATGGCAGGCACTTTCTGGTTATTCATAATGGAGCAAAAGAGCGGCGCGTCTATAGAGCATGCGAGAACGGTAGCTGTAAATACTCTTGTGATGTTCGAAATATTCTATCTTTTTAACTCTCGCTTCCTGCATGCCTCATCTTTCAGTATCGGCGCCCTTGTCGGGAACCGATACGTTTTGGGTGCCGTCGGAATACTGCTGCTGATGCAGCTTGCTTTCACCTACACGCCTACTCTTCAGAAGCTCTTCGGTACCGCTTCATTAGATGGCTATGTATGGCTAAAGATCATCATCGTCGCCTCTAGCGTATTCTTCCTTGTTGAGCTTGAGAAGTATATAGTCAAGAGGATGGAGAGATATTCTTAAAATGGCTCCTCCTTGTGGGCGCCGGCTGAGATGTTGAGGCTTAAGATTAGCTGATTTACACTCTTTCTCTCTCCATCGACGATCAATGATCTGTCATGGCTATATTGCAATCTTAACCGTGAATATTGGCTAAACCGATATTCGCTCATAACTGTCGTTCTGTATAGATTCTCAGGCAAGGAGTCTCTGTTTTTATAGATTCTGTCATACCTTACACCGAAACCGAAGCGCTCTTTTTTGTATACAATCTGCGAATAGTAGCCGGCTTGATCGATATTTCTATCATAGCTATCTTGATTTTTGTATAGAAGCTCGCTTTGCCACACTATCGACTCAAAAGAGTCTATTTTGTGCCAAATTTCAAGCTCTGCACCCAAAATA
>JAKIUX010000220.1 GCA_021647345.1 Hydrogenimonas sp. | reverse complement strand
TTGCTATTTCAGCCGTTGCCGCCTCCACCTGCGCCTTCATCCTCTCTAAAGCAGCCTTCTCCTGAGTCATCTCCTCTTCCGATTTGAAACGAATCATATATAGAGTCTTCAGAGTCTCGAACTTGATAGACTCGACAAGTTCAGTAAAGAGGTTGTAACTCTCTTTCTTGTACTCTACGAGAGGATCTTTCTGGTTGTAGCCCCTAAGCCCGATTCCGGTTTTTAGAATATCCATCTGATATAGATGCTCACGACATGCGTTATCGAGTACTTGCAGATAAATGATTCTCTCTATCTCATTTCTCTGCACCGGGTCAATAGATGCCATTTTGGCCTCATAGCGCTCTTTGAGCTGATTTAGAAGATACTCATAGATAGTTTGAAAATCTTTACCCTTTAACTCATCTTCACCAAACTCCTCTCCCAGATCCTCCATAAGTTTGAGCTTCAGCTTCTCAAGCTCGAAATCCTCTTCCGGCGCACCTTCAAAAATTGAGCACTCATTCAAAAGAGAGTGCAGATACTCCTCTCTTATGGAGTCGAGCTTCTCTTCAATATTGAACTCCGGGTTTAGCAGATCGTGTCGGAAACGGTAGATGATCTTACGCTGCTCGTTTGCGACGTCATCATACTCAAGAAGATGCTTTCTCGACTCAAAATGGAGATTTTCGACCTTCTTCTGCGCTTTCTCGACAGCACGTGTCACCATCTTCGACTCTATATACTCACCCTCTTCAACACCCATTCGCTCCATTATGGTTTTAATGCGGTCACTTCCGAAGATTCTAAGAAGGTGATCTTCGAGACTTAGATAGAAACGGCTCTCACCCGGGTCTCCCTGCCGGCCTGATCTACCTCTTAGCTGGTTGTCTATACGGCGGCTCTCATGCCGTTCCGTTCCTATAATATAGAGCCCGCCCAAAGATCTTATCTCATCATCTATCTTTATGTCGACACCGCGTCCCGCCATATTTGTCGCTATCGTCACCGCACCCTTCTTGCCCGCATCTTTTATGATCTCGGCCTCATGCTCATGGTTTTTGGCATTTAGCACGTTGTGAGGAATCTTCTCTTTTTTCAGAAGTTCATGCAAGGCTTCAGACTTCTCGATTGAAGCGGTACCGACCAAAACAGGCTGCCCCTTTTTGTTGCGCTCTTTTATATCTTTGATAACCGCGTTGAACTTCTCTCTTTCGGTTTTATATATCAGATCGGGCTGATCTTTTCTTATAACCGGTACGTTTGTAGGTATCGATATAACGTCGAGGTTGTATATCTCGGCAAACTCGGTAGCCTCCGTCTGAGCCGTTCCCGTCATACCCGCAAGCTTTTCATACATCCTAAAGTAGTTCTGGAAAGTGATGTCGGCAAGAGTCTGCGACTCCTCTTTTATCTCAACACCCTCTTTCGCTTCAAGCGCCTGGTGCAGACCTTCGCTGAAACGGCGTCCTTCGGAGAGTCTTCCCGTAAATTCATCGACTATGACTATCTCGCCATCTTTAACAACATAGTCAACATCCTTCTCAAACAGATGGTGAGCCTTTAGCGCCTGGTCGAGATGGTGTGCCAATATGGCATTCTCCATAGCATACAGATTGTCGACACCGAAAAGCTTCTCTGCTTTTTCGATTCCTTTTTCAGTTACAAGAATAACTCTATTTTTCTCGTCTACAGTAAAGTCTTCATCACGCACCATCTCTCTAGCAACCTTGTCGGCTCTTGTATAGTTTTCTAGTTTACTGCTTGTTGGACCGGAAATAATAAGAGGAGTTCTCGCTTCATCTATCAAAATAGAGTCAACTTCGTCGACTATGGCATAGTAGTGGTCTCTTTGCACCATCTCATCAAGAGAGTACTTCATATTGTCTCTAAGGTAGTCGAAACCGAATTCATTGTTGGTGCCGTAGGTAATGTCGGCATCATACTGAGCTTTTCTCGATGCGTCATCGGGGATATCTGCAGTTATCACACCGACACTGTAGCCGAGAAACTCATATATCTTTCCCATCTCGGTAGCGTCTCTCTTTGCAAGATAGTCGTTTACCGTTACAACATGAACACCGCGCCCAAGCATTGCATTCAAAACCACCGGAAGAGTCGCCACAAGAGTCTTACCCTCACCCGTCTTCATTTCGGCAATCCTATTTTCATGCAGAACCATGCCGCCTATTAGCTGAACATCGACGTGGCGCATCCCTAGAACTCTTTTGGAGGCTTCCCTGGTTATGGCAAAAGAGTCTAGAAGAACATCATCAAGAGTAGCTTCGCCGCTGTTTACCCTCTCTTTCAGCTCCAAAAATGCTCTTTTTAGCTCATCATCGCTCATCTTCTCATATTTCGGTTCGAGGGCATTTATCTTCGCCACTCTCTTACTATACTTTTTCAGCTCCCTGTCGTTGGCGGTACCGACTATTGAGCGAAAGATCGTTTTTATCATTTTCGATTTACCTTTATATAGCAGCTCTCTTTTTAAGAGGTAAATTTTATCACACTTTTACAAAGCTTCCTATAAAATCACCTCATGAAAAAAATAGCTCTGGCTGCAGCGGCAGCTTTGAATCTCTTTGCCTCTCTGCCCGTACCTGAATATATAAGCGCAGATTTCACACAGGTAGTTCAGAACAAAGATACCAAAAAGCAGCTCTACTACAGCGGAAAACTCTTTATGAAGATGCCGGAAGATGCGAAGTGGGACTACTTCATTCCTCTTAAAAAAACAATATGTCTGAGTGAGCATAAAGCGTGGGTCATAGAGCCGGAGCTGGAGCAGGCTACGCTTTTTAGGCTCAGCAA
>JAKIUX010000219.1 GCA_021647345.1 Hydrogenimonas sp. | reverse complement strand
TTTGTTATTTTCCGCATACGCCTCTTCCGTCTTCTTGCCTATCGCTACCGCTATATAGCTCTCATGCCAGCTGAAATTTCGCAGAAAACATTTGACGATAGATGGAGATGTAAAGATCAAAACAGCCCCTTTTTCTGGGCGCTCCTTTATACTGTAATCTTTGCATACCGTTTCGTAGATAACCCTCTGCGCCACCTCGACACCAGCGCTTTCAAGCTCTTGGGCGATCTTCGATGCGACCACTTTTGGCCGAGGGTAGAGCCACCTGTAGTTGCTAAACCTCTCTCTAAGCTCCTTCGCCAACGTCTCACCGTAAGCTTTCGAAGCGACGTAAAGAACCTTTCCGCCGCGGCTCTTTATCTCTTTTGCGGTCATTTCGCCTATGGCGGCGGCGGGAGTCTCTCTCCACTCGCCTTTCGTGATCTCGTCGAGGGCAATTACACCCTGCTTCGAAGTGAAGATAAGAGCGTCGTAGTATTTGAAGTCTATCTGTTGATCTATTGTTTTAAACTCTATCATCGGCAGATGCACCGCACCTTCGGCGGGTGTGGGTGAGAGGAGATAGATTTTTTTATCCATTAGCCGCCCAATACAAACACTGCCAACTACTCACTGCTCACTTCTCTCACTCCCACTCTATCGTAGCGGGAGGTTTGGAGCTTATGTCGTATACGACACGATTGATACCGTCGACCTCGTTAATTATACGGCGGCTGATACGTTCGAGCAGATCGTGAGGAAGATGGGCGAATGTCGCGGTCATACCGTCCACAGCCTCAACTACACGTACACATACTGTATTGTCGTATGTACGGTTGTCGCCCATCACGCCGACGCTCTTAACATTGAGAAGAACCGCAAAAGCTTGCCACGTCTTATTATAGTAGCCGCTCGCTTTGAGCTCTTCAAGCAAAATCGCATCCGCTTCTCGCAATATATCAAGATCATAAATGTTTACCTCTCCCATTATCCTTATGGCAAGTCCAGGACCGGGGAAAGGGTGTCGGTATACCAGAGATTCGGGAAGGCCAAGCTCAAGCCCGAGCTTTCTTACCTCATCTTTGAAGAGCTCTCTAAGAGGCTCTATCAGTTCAAAATCCATCCAGTCGGGCAGGCCTCCTACATTGTGGTGCGACTTTATTGTCTCGCTCGGCCCCTTCACGGAGACCGACTCTATTACGTCGGGGTAGAGGGTCCCTTGAGCGAGAAATTTGATACCCTCATGCTTTTTAGCCTCCTCTTCGAAAACCTCTATAAAGGTGTGGCCTATGATCTTCCTCTTCTTCTCAGGGTCGGTCACACCCGCCAGCTTCACGAGAAAGTGTTCACTGGCGTCAACGGTTATGAGCGGAACCTTCAGATGCACTTTAAAAACACTCTCTACCTGTTCCCTCTCGCCTTTTCTAAGAAGCCCGTTGTCGACGAAGACGGGTATAAGCTGATCGCCTATAGCTTCATAAAGAAGCGCTGCAACCACAGAAGAGTCGACGCCTCCGCTTAGGGCGCAAAGAACTTTGCCCTCCCCTACCTGTTGGCGAATTTTGGCGATCTGCTCTTTTAGGAAATGGCCCATATCCCATTTTTGAGTGACTCCGCAGATTTTACGCGCGAAGTTTCGAAGCATGATGTGCCCCTCCTCGGAGTGGTGAACCTCCGGGTGGAACTGAAGCGCATATATTTTACGGCTCTCATCAGCTATTGCGGCATAGGGGGAGTTGTCGCTGTAAGCAATCGGTTTAAACCCTTCAGGAAGCCTCTCCACTCTGTCAGAGTGGCTCATCCAAACAACGGTACCGTCGTGACACCCTTCAAAAAGCGGCGAGGTGTGGCCATGTTCTTCATGAAAGTAGAGCTCCGCCTTGCCATACTCGTGGTGGGTAGAGCGCACTACAGAGCCGCCGAAATCGACAGCTATTCGTTGCATTCCGTAGCAGATTCCCAAAATAGGCAGACCAAGTTCGTAAACGGCTCTATCGACCTCGTAGGCATTTTCGTCATATACGGATGCGGGCCCGCCGCTAAGTATGATACCTTTCGGGTTTTTCGCCTCTATCTCTTCTACTTTCGTAAAATATGGAACTATCTCGCAGTAGATCTTCTCTTCTCTGAGTCTTCTGGCGATTAGCTGGGTATATTGCGACCCGAAATCGAGCACTATGATACTGACATCTTTCAAAACGGTATCCTTGACTTTTGTATTGTGGTGATTTTATCGTAAATAGATTGAAACTTTGGTGAGACTCTTTTTAGGAAGCTCGATTGAGAGTTATAAGTTTAGAAGGTGGTCGTTTCGCTCCCTGCCGTTTGACGAAAACGAGTAACTAACGACAAACAACAAGGATAAGCGTTAAAATATTCCTATACGAATCGACCAAACCTGCTTTAATATAGGCCTAATATATCAAACTGGACGTACCAGACCACCATAGAAAGAATATACCCCGCAAGCACTGTCCAAGCAAGCTTCAAATGCGCGCCGAAAGTGTAGATTCCTCTAAGGCGCCCCATTACGCCGACACCTGCCGCAGAACCAAAACTAATAAGGCTACCGCCTATACCGGCGGTAAGCGTAACAAGAAGCCACTGATCTAAACCCATCTGCGGACTCGACTTCAAAATAGCGCTCATAACAGGAACGTTATCTACAATTGCCGATATAAACCCGACACCAATATTTGCGGTAGTTGGGCCGACAAGATCGTAAAGGTCATGGATATACTCCAAGAAACCTAGGAAATGGAGAGCACCTACTGCCGAAAGGATTCCGAAAAAGAAGAGAAGAGTATCGTTTTCAACCTTCTTCATATTAACGAAGACG
>JAKIUX010000218.1 GCA_021647345.1 Hydrogenimonas sp. | reverse complement strand
GGGATACGAGAGGCGTCCAGAGAGGCTACAGCTCAGTGCACAGAAACTATTAGAAATCCTATTGGATAGGAACCTAAGGATACCGCCTGTCAACGAGACCTACCGAGAGATACTGGAGGACTATATGGATATAATCCACTTAGAGGAGGTCGTCGAGAAGATAAAGACAGGAGATATAACAAAAGAGAGATCTTGCGCCATAGTGAACGCCGCCAACAGTTCACTGATGGGAGGCGGCGGAGTCGACGGCGCTATCCATAGGGCCGGAGGGGCTGAAATTTTGAAAGAGTGCAAAGAGATACGACGTAAAGAGTACCCAAACGGGCTGCCTACCGGCGAAGCTGTGGCTACAACCGCCGGAGATATGCCGGCAAAATATGTCATACATACGGTAGGACCTATATGGGGAGAGTGCGGCAAAAGGTGCGACGAACTGCTTGCATCAGCCTACCGAAACTCTTTGAAGCTTGCTCTAAAGCTTAGATGCGACTCGATCGCTTTTCCGGCTATATCGACGGGAATTTACGCTTTTCCTGCAGAGCGTGCCGCAAAGATCGCCTACGGAGTCGTGAAGGAGTTTTTAAAAGAGCATCCTGGCATTAGGGTAGTTTTCATATTCCACTCGTCCGAAAGCAGAAGGGTTTTTAAAGAGGCTAACGGGCTCTTGACTTCATAGCATCTCTATGCCTGATCGAATGGCGTCTATGCCGTACTTTCTTCTCACTTTTGCCGTGTATCTCCATAGATTTCGCTCTTTGAGCGCTCTTTCGTGCTCAAAAAGAGAGCCTGAAACAGATGCCCCATTTTGGAAGTTTGAGCAGCTTATAGATAGCCTTATAACCGCAAGAGACGGGTAGATGTCGATAGTTTCAAAGAGCTTTAATATCCGTCTTCTTAAAGCGAGCTCGCTGAAGATGAACTTTTCGCTTACGCTGCGTTTGCTTTTCTGGCCGAACTGATACTTTATGCCGAGAAATATCGTACCGGGAGCCGCGTCTATCTTTATTACAAGCTGAGCGAGATGGCGGCAGAGTATAATAAGCCTTCTTCTTATCTCATCTCTATCGTAAACCGGGTCTATAGTTCTTGATATGCCGATAGAGCGGCGGTCGTAGCCTGCTGCGACAGGCTCGTTGTCGTCTCCGTTAACGCGATGGTAGAGCTGCCTGCCCGGCTTTTTCCATCTATATAGCAGATGTTTTGCCTCTTTCAGCTCGCCGAGAGTCTCTATTTTATAGGCTCTCAGACGTCTTGAGAAGCCGTGGCCGATACCGGGAAAGGCCTCTATGGGAAGATGGTCGATAAAGCTGTCTATATCTTTTTTGAAGAGGATCTTTACGCCGCTTCCTCTGCCCGGTTTAGCTGCCGAAGTGGCCATCTTCGCTATCCATTTCGATGGAGCGGCCCCTATAGATACGGGAAGATCGAACTCTTTTTTGATATCTTCTCTAAGGCCCGTTAGAAACTCTTTAGTCTCGCTTTCGTCCACCCACCCATTCAGATCTCCGAAAAACTCATCTATGCTGTACTGCTCAACCACCGGGATTCTCTTTTGAAGGTAGAGTTTCAAAGCGTTGGAGCGGTCATGATAGAAGAGGTGGTTTGGTGGAAGCACGGTAAGAGCAGGGCAGCATAAAAGTGCTTCTCTTATGGTCATTCCTGTCTTTACGCCGCAGGCTCTCGCCTCGTAGCTCGATGTTATGACTATGCCGCGAATTTTGCTCTCTTCTACGAAGTAGTCGGCGAAAGAGCTTTTGGAATCGTAAAAGAGTGTAGGTACGAAGGCACCGCTGTTTTTCAATGTTACATCTATGTTTCTTCTGCTCTCTTTGTCGAATATGAAAGGGTCGCCCCTGCCCCCTACGGCTATAGGCTTACCCTTTAGATTCGGATTCAAAAGCCTCTCGCACGATGCGAAGAAGGAGTCTAGATCAAGATGTATGATCATGCCGCTCCTTTAGTTGGTTTTTGGCTGATTCAAGGCTCTTAAAAAGCTTTTATGCGAATAAGATCTGCGGTGCAAGAGTCGGATTTTCATTGAAATTCCGCAGCACTACAGCAGAGCCGTTTAAATAGCAGTTTGTGAACAGGGCTTAATATCAGAGAGAATTCTACTCCCCTGTGGTATGATAGGTTCGAAAAAATATCATTTTCTAAAGAGGTGAAATGCTCTCTTTCGATGAAGTGGCCGGGCGGCTCAAAGATATCTTGAGTGCCGAGGTGGGGGATAGAAAAGTTTTGGATAAGGATGTTGCAGATGCTCTGGGTATATCGCCGGCCTATTTCGCGGTTCTTAAAAGAAGAGAGAGTCTGCCGCTAGAGCGGATTGCCGACTTTTGCGCGGCAAGAAAGATAAGCATCAATTGGCTTCTTTACAACCAAGCTCCCAAATCTTTGGAAGAGAGTACAGAGAAGTACGCTACTATCCGCTACTTCAGGCAGATAAACGCGTCTGCCGGAACCGGGGCTCTGAATTGGGAGGAGAGTTACGAAACGATTCGTATAGATGAAGCGACGATAGAGCTTCTTGGCGGCAGAAAACACCTTAAGTATATAGAGGCTCTTGAGGTAAAGGGGGACTCTATGGAACCGCTTTTGCAAGACGGTGACTTGGAGGCTGTAGATAGAAGCAGAGTTGAGATAAGGGACGGCGGAGTATATGTGGTAAGGATCGGTGAAGAGCTCTTTATAAAGCAGATACGGATAGAGAAAGAGAGCGGCAGACTGCTATGTGCCTCTTTTAATGATTTGTACCCGGAGATCAGGGCCGATATCTTGGAGGTTCATGTTATAGGCGAAGCTTTGGCCGGGATGCAAAGAGGTG
>JAKIUX010000217.1 GCA_021647345.1 Hydrogenimonas sp. | reverse complement strand
ATGAAGGCACTGAATATAGCCAAAGGGAGTATGAGTGCGACGGTTATGGCAGAGACAAAACTTCCAAGAAAGAGCAGCAGTACTACAAGAACCAGAAGTACAGCCTCAACAAGAGCTTTCTGAACCATATTGACAGCTTTGGTTATAAGGTCGCTTCTGTCGTAGAATATATTTAAAGTGGTTCCTTCGGGCAGACTCTTTTCAAGCTCAGATAATCTCTTTTTTACCTCTTTCGTTACTTTTGAAGCATCAGCTCCTTTTAGTCCGAGAACCAGCCCCTGTACCGCTTCTCCTTTTCCATCTTTAGTAACATAGCCGTATCTTGTAAGTGCGGCAGTTCCAATTTGCGCTATATCTGCAAGACGTATGATAGCCCCGTTATCTTCAACTTTTACGACAAGATTGGCGATATCAGCGTTCGAGTTCATTCGTCCGGGAAGCCTGACAAGAAGCGCTTCATCTCCCCTTTCGATTCTGCCGGCTCCGAAGTTGGCGTTGTTTTTCTCTATTTTGCTCTCTATATCATCAAGAGTTATGCCTAAAGAGGCCATTCGTCCAAAGTCTGGCTTTATGCGGTAGGTTCTAACCTCTACCCCAAGTGCGTTCAAATCGGCCACTCCCTCGATGTTTCTAAGGGCAGGGCGTATCACCCAGTCAAGAAGAGTTCTCTTTTGCATAAGAGAGAGTGTCGGAGACTCTATGGTGAACATCAAAATCTCTCCGAGCGGTGTCGTTACCGGTGCTATACCTCCTGAGATGGATGGAGGCAGATCATTTTTGATATTGTTGAAGCGCTGATATACTCTATCTCTTGCCCAGTATAGATCTGTCCCATCTTCGAAATCTATTGTTATATCAGCCAAGGCATACTTGGAGATCGATCGTACAATTTTTTGGTGGGGAATACCCTGCATCTCAAGCTCTATCGGTATTGTTATCTGCTGCTCCACCTCTTTTGGGGTCATGCCGGGCGCTTTTATGATTATCTTCACCTGGGTCGTAGATACATCGGGAAATGCATCTATTGTGAGTTTCGAATAAGAAAATATACCTCCGGCCGCTATAGCGAGTGCTATTATCAGTGCGAAGATCCGCTGCGACAGGGCGAATCCGATAAGTTTGTCAATCATTCTGCGCCTCCATCGCACCCTTTAAAGCTATGACACCGCTTACAGCTATATTCGCATCTGTGGGCAGATTGGAGGAGATTACATAGACTTTGTCGCTGCTTCTACCCAAAACTGTTACAAATATCGGCTTAAAGCCGCTGCCTGTCTTTACGAATACCACCTCTTTACCGCCATACTCTATGACAGAATTGGCCGGAAGAGAGAATGCTTTTTTAGGCCAGTATAGCTTTATGTTTCTCTTTTCATCAGGAAGTATAGCACTATTGCCTCTTATAGGTTTAAGATGTACTGCAACGGTTTGTGTCCTACTGTTTACGGTAGCGGAGATAGACTCTATAACTGCCTCTTTGTCATCTACGAAAAGCCTCATACCCGGTTTGAGACTTTTCGTTATCTTTAGAGGAAGGGCAACTTCATAGTGTACTCTGTCTGGATTGAGAATGGTCATAAGGTGAGTTCCCCGTTCGGCATACATTTTAGGATATATGTTCATATCGGAGACGATCCCATCTATAGGCGAAATTATGGTAATTTTCGGAAGAGGTTTTTTGCTCTTTACTATAGAGTCCACCTCACTCTTTTTCAAGCCCCACTCAAGAAGCAGATGGTAGTAGAACATGCTCTTAGTCTCAAACTTCGCAAGCATATTTTTAGCTTCAAGGTAGCGCTTCTTTGCCACTACTGCGGCTTTATAGAGCGGTTCGAGCCGTTTAACCTCATTTTCGTAATACTCCATCTCTATAAGAGTATCTATGAATTCTGACTCCAGTTCGAGCAGTTTGGGCCCCTTTATGACAAAGAGTTTTTTGCTTCTCTTTACCGGTTCATATATTCGTACATTGACCATCTCGACAACACCTTCTATGGGAGCGTCTATTCGGTAGATCGCATCGTTGGGAAGATACCCGACAGCCAGAAAACTTCCCATATAGACTTTTTCAGTAGTTTCTACCTTTTGGGTTTTAACCATAGATGTATCGCCTTTGACCGTTTCTGCAGAAGCGATTATTGGCAGCAGTGTAAAAAGTGTCGCAACTATAAATTTTCTCATTTCGTAACTCCTTTTGGATCTATAGCGTATCTGTATATGTACTCTGAGACCGCTTTATGGCGTCTCTTTTTGAGATCTATAATTGTCTCTGTCATCTGAAGTTTTGTCTCCGCCGATTTGAGCATAGAGATGAGGCTCTCCTCTCCGGCTTTGAATCTCATACGGCTCTGCTCTATCAACGTATCGGCCGAGATCTTTATGGAGTTCTCCATTACGGTTACGTTTCTTTTGTAGTTTTCAAGACGCGCTTTAAGAGATGATGTCTCCTCTTTGTACTCTTTTGCAAAAGATTCGAGTTCGTTTCTTGCGGCCGCGTAGGTGTGCATGGCTGCGGCTCTAGCAGCTTCGTTTCCGCTTCCGAAAGCAAGAGGCACAGAGAGGCTTAACATATATCTTCTGGTATCTAACTCATCGCTGTAGGCGGCGTCGACACCGAGTGTCGGAGTTTTGCGATTAGCTATCTTCACAGAGTCGCCGGCACTTTTTACCTTTTTTTGAAGCATCGCAGCAAGTGCAGAATAGCGCGGATCAAAAAGTTTATCAAGATCTATTGCAAATGCGCTGCATTCGAACTCTCCGTTAAACTCAACCATAGCTTTTATCTTCGATTCATAATCTTTCAATTCACTGTCGAGTTCCGCTATTTGAA
>JAKIUX010000216.1 GCA_021647345.1 Hydrogenimonas sp. | reverse complement strand
GGCGCACAATTGGGCCAAAATAGCGTACTACACATCTTTTAATCGAAGCTGGAGCCTTAGTTTTATTGGGCGATATGTCGGATCAAAAAAGAGAGCCTGGTACGACTACAGAGATGATAAGGTCCCGTCATATAAGACGCTAGATACAACTCTTGGCTACAAAAAAAATGGCTTCAATATGAAACTGAGTGTGAAAAATATATTTGACGAGGATGTAAGATACCCTTCGGAGCCTTACAATTATGACGGTGACTTTCCGGCTGACGGTCGCACGGTAATGTTTACACTCACAAAGGCCTTTTGATGCGTGTTTGGGCTCTTATTTTTATTCTCTTTCAAACCCTTTGGGGATATACATACAATGAGCTTCTGCTAGATGCTCAGAGCAGGATATATCCTAAACTTTTGATGCTCGAGGAGAAAATAGTTCACAAACATGACAAAAAGCCGATAGTTTTCACAGTCGTATATGAGCCTGAAGATCGGTTGGTGGCTGAGAGAATCGTTGAGAAGATCGAAAACTACTACGATCACTCTCTCGGAGGTGTCGGTTTTGAGGTAGATATGGCCACATTTGATGAACTCGACTCTCTTTTACATGCAGATGCGCTCTATCTTTTAAAAGGGGATGAAAGTTCGGTGAAAAAGGCTGTAGAGTTCGCAAATAGAAACGGTGTGCCGATCTTTGTGTATGACTTTAAAGATCTCGATGAAGGAGCACTTTTCGCTTTGACAATTGAACAATCTACAGTGATATACCTAAATAGAAAAGCCCTTCATAGGGCGAATGTCTCTTTCGATTCCGCTCTTTACGCAATTGTGAGGTTCATTGATGCAGGATGAGAAGAGCTATTCACTCTCGACCAAGATAGTCTCATATGTACTTTTCGTAGCTTTTATAGTTCTGCTTTCAATGTTTTTCATATTTGAAAATATCGGTAAAAAGACCCTGCAAGATGTTGAGAAAGAGAAAGCAGAACTGGTAGCCAAAATGTTCGCTCCGCAGATAGGCATAAATCTCTATCTCGGCTTCAACGACAAGGTAGAGAGTGCGTTGAAGCAGATAATGAGCGAAAAAGATATATTGGCGGTATATCTCAAAAGGGGTGGCGAGGTTATAAAAAAGCTTAAACGCCGCTCAGCTGGCACAAATGAAACTTTTGAAACTTTCAAGGTGGAAACGGCTGTTTTTGAGCCGGGAGGCAGCAGGCAGATAGCGACTCTTGAGCTTCACTACTCAAGTCTCCATTACCTTGAGATGGTCGATAGGATGACGAAACTGCTACTCCTCTTTCTCTCTATCGCCACGCTTCTGTTTATAGCCCTTTCTTACCAGATCAGAAAGCGACTGCTGCCGCTTAAAAAGGTTGCCGGTGCGCTTGCAGGATATGATGTAAGTGGAGGCGAGTTGAAGCTTGACTGTAAGAGTGATGATGAAGAGATAAAACTTATCATAAAGTCGGTTGAGAAGATGCGGGAGAATGTCAGAGCCTATGCGGAGCTGCAGGAGAATATGAAACAGATACTCTCGAAGAAGGTGGAGGAGAAGACCGCACAGCTGTGGCATCAGCTATATACAGACCAGCTTACCGGCCTACCTAATCGACGCGCTCTTATGGATGATCTATCCAAACAGAGCGAAGCGCTTGTTGCTATAGTAAATATTGACGACTTCACCGAGACAAACGACCTTTACGGACATAGGGCGGGTGATATTATTTTGAAAAATTTCGCCGACACTCTGCAAGAGCTTGGAATGGATCGTGCCTATCGTATCTCAGGAGATGAGTTCGTGCTAATCAAAGCAGGGAAGTTCCACCTTGACGAGGCGAATGAGATACTTAAAAGTATGCGTAACAAGATAGAGCGCACCCACTTCTATTATGAAGAGAATAGAATCGATATACGGGTTACTAAAGGAGCTACTATAGAGGAGGCTCCCATGATAGAGCAGGCCGACATGGCACTTAAAGAGGCAAGAAAACAGCGCAAACCTATTATGATCTTCTCTGCTGAATGGAATCTTGAGAGTAGATATAGAGATAATATCTACTGGATTAGAGAGATTAAGAGTGCATTGTCTCATGATAGGATTGTGCCATACTGTCAGCCGCTTCTGGATATAGCAACCGGTAAAATAAAAGGCTACGAAGTTCTTGTAAGGCTCATAAAGGAGGATGGTGAGGTTGTCTCGCCTTTTAAATTTTTGCCCCTTGCGCAAAGGAGTCATCAGTATCAATATATGACAATGAGAATGGTAGAGCAAAGCTGTGCCTTTTTCAAAGATAAAAAAGAGTATACATTCGCAATCAATCTCTCTGTAGAAGATATTTTGAACAGCGAAACTGTTCAGTTCATAAAAGAGAAAATAACCGGCTATGGTGTCGCTCACCGAGTGGTATTCGAACTTCTTGAGAGTGAAAATATAGAGGTTTTTCCCGAAGTCGAAAAGTTTGTCGAGGAGATGAAGGCGCTCGGATGTCAGATCGCGATAGATGATTTCGGTACAGGTTATTCGAACTTCTCGTATCTGGTAAGATTGAAAGCCGACTATATAAAGATAGACGGATCTTTGATAAGAAACATACACAACGATAAAAATGCGCAAGTCATTGTCGAATCTATCGTAGACTTTGCCAAAAAGCTCGGAATCAGAACAGTTGCGGAGTTTGTAAGCAACGAGATGATATATGAAAAGGTGCATCAGATGGGTATAGATGTAGCACAGGGTTATTATATCAGTGAACCAGCACCTATAGATGAGGTAGTGGTCGGTAAAGCAACATGGTATCCACCCCGAATGAAAGAGTGAAACTTTTCATCCAAGATGCAGGT
>JAKIUX010000215.1 GCA_021647345.1 Hydrogenimonas sp. | reverse complement strand
TTTGTATTTGTAGATTTTTTCCCGCCTATGCTTATCATAATTTCGGCTCTTTTGGCAAGTTCTCGTGCAGCATCTTGATTTTCAAAAGTAGCGTTGCAGATAGTGTTGAAGACTCTCACCTCTTTGTGTCTTGGAACAAGGTAGTTTATGATCTTGTTGTACTCCTCAATCTTTCGTGTAGTCTGGGCCACTAGCGCCACATGCTCTCTCAAGCTCAGTTGCGAAAGTTCATCTACGCTCAATACGGCATAAACACTCCCTGAAGCGTAACTCATCACCCCCTTAATCTCAGGGTGATTGACATCTCCGAATATTACGATGTCATACCCCTCTTCGCTCATATGCTCCACGATCTGCTGAGGCTTTGTAACGAAAGGACAGGTAGCGTCTATCACCTCGCCCCCCTTCTCCTTCCGCCTCTTAAGATCATTCTTGGGAATTCCGTGTGTTCTTATCACGGTCGCTTCACCCTCTTTTATATCATCTATAGATTGGGCCAAAAAGACACCGAAATCTCTTTTCAGACGCTCTATCTCCATATTGTTGTGAATAAGCGGCCCGAGTGTGGAACTGCCCGGATTCTCCTCAGCAATCTTTATCGCTCTCTTTACACCGAAGCAGAAGCCGTAGCTTTTGGCAACCTCTATCTCCAACTCTCCACCTCCGTTATCGAACCCAAAATTTCAGTGAAGTTGGGAAAAGATGTCTCTATACACTCCACATCTTTTATCCTCATATCTGCCAGCAAACCAGCTATAGCAAAACTCATAGCGATTCTATGATCACCGCAGCTATCTATCTCGGCAGATTTAAAGTTCGAGCCTACTATTTTGTAGCCATCTTCCGTTTCGCTGCACTCTATTCCGCAAGCTTTAAGTCCATCTATCACGCAGCTTATACGATCCGACTCTTTGACTCTCAATTCGGCAGCGTTCTTTACAACACTCTCCCCTTCCGCCACAGCCATTGCTATCGAGAGTGCCGGAAGCTCGTCTATTAGCCACGATATCCTCTCGCTAACCTCTACAGCTTTTAATCTTCCGTCATAAGTTACCGTGATATCTCCGATAGGCTCATACCTGTTCTGCATCTCTTCAAACTCAACTCTCGCTCCCATCTCTTTAAGAACCTTATAGGCCTCCGTTCTTGTAGGGTTAAGAGTTACGTTTTTCAAAACCACTCTGCTGCCCGGTACGATTGCAGCCGCCACGGCAAAGAAAAAACCGCTCGACGGGTCCGCCGGAACAGTGATATCGAGAGGTTCGAGAGGTTTTATCAGAGGTTCTATGGTAATGGTATCCCAACTCTCGATATTGGCACCCATGCCTCTAAGCATTCTTTCGGTATGGTCGCGGCTTAGTTCAGGCTCTCTATATGTAGATACATCATCAGCTCTAAGAGCCGCCAAAATCATTGCGCTCTTTACCTGCGCCGAGGCAATTTGGCTTTCGTAATTGAAAGATCTAAGCCTCTCTCCGCGCAGACAAAGAGGAGCGAGGTTTCCATCCTCCCTTCCGTCTATCTTGGCGCCTATCTGAGTCAAAGGCTCTGTAACTCTTCTCATAGGCCTTCTTCTAAGATACCTATCGCCTGTTAAAACAAAATGGCCCGGAATGGAGCTTAAAAAACCGCAAAATAGACGCATAGCTGTGCCTGAATTACCGCAGTCTAGTACATCTTCCGGCTCGCTCAACCCATCTGGAGGAGTTATCTTGAGCCTATTGCCGCTCTCTTCTACCTCCGCTCCGAGCTGCTTTACGATATTCAAAGTACAGAGGGTATCTTCCGCTCTAAGGTAGTTGCGTACTATACTCGGCTTATCACTCAACAGAGAGAAAATTGCACAGCGGTGAGAGATTGACTTGTCGCTCGCAATCTTATCGCATACCAAATCGAATGATTCACCCTTTTTCACATGTAGCCACTTCATCTCAGTTTCGCTCCGCATCGGCTCTCCAAAGTTCTCAATATCTCATCCATTATCGCGTTGATCTCGCTCTCTTCAAGCGATCTCTCAATGGGGGCTATAAGAAAACGAAGAGTCAGGCTCATATCATCCCCCAAAGAGTCGTCCACATATCTGTCTATAGGGTAGAAACTCTCCACTATCGGCGGCAGGGTCTCTTCAAGAATAGAGCGAATGGCACTATATCTGGTAGATTGGGGCACTACGACGCTAAGATCTCTATATATCGGAGTCAAAGGCGAAATTTCACCTACGACGGACTCTTTCGGCTCGATCATTTGAAGATCTATCTCAGCAAAGTATGTGTCTGGAAGGTCAAACTCTTCAGCCGCCTTAGGGTGAAGCTTGGCTACACTGCCCACTCTTCTTTTCTCAATATATATATCCGCCGTTTGGTACGGGTGCATAAGCCCGCTCCTCTCTTCGCACTCTTTTAGCTCGAACTCACCTATGACGGAAGACAACATCGAAACGAACGTGGGAAAGTCTATATTTTTAGGTTTACCCGCATTTGATACCTCATCCGGCTCCATTTCACCGCAAAAAGCGAGTGCCATCTGAAGCGATTCGTTTCTCTTTTTGTCAAAAACTGTGCCTATCTCAAAAAGAGGAACTCTTCTTTTTGAGATGCTGATATTTCTTTTAAGTGAATCGAGCATATTTATCATAAGAGTCGGTCGCAGACCGTCCATATCGGAGGTTATCGGGTTTACCAACTCAAATTTCGGCTCTATCTTTTCAAAGCCGTACTTTTCGACTCTTTCGTTGTTGCAGAATATGTAGTGTACCGTCTCGAAAAAGCCCCTCGCTACCGCTTTAAGGCGAATATCGCGCAAAAATCTGTAGCGCTTTAGAGATTCGCTCATTCTGTTTC
>JAKIUX010000214.1 GCA_021647345.1 Hydrogenimonas sp. | reverse complement strand
GGTCGACCGCCGAAAGATTCGAAGGTAGTGCGATGGAGATGATAAGTAGTGACGATGTCAACGCTCTTTTTAGCATTATATTCCTTTGTTACACCTCTTAGAAGAGGATCGCTGAAATTTAGAGAGTCAGTATACCATAAAAACTTTGACAATTTTTTCACACTCTAAAACATATCTGATAACATTTTACCCCCGTTTTATACTTCTTTGCTATAATCGCCCCAAAAGGGCTGAGTGATAATGTTTCCAGGGGGGTGAAGGCTATAGGGTCGCAAAGGGGGCGCGGCTTTGCAAAAGGGATGCAGTGTGACACTATTTGCGCAGATAAATGCAATATTTTCAATTATTCTTCTGCTTGTATTGGGTACCGTCCTTAGCATCGGTTTCATTGACAGCAGGCATTATATACAGAACGAACTCTACAAGACTGCACAGGAGGCAGCTACCTCTTTGAGTCTCATGATGTCCAAAGCGGGTGGAAACGTAGCCGCAATGTCTATAATCGCCGATGCCGCGGTAAAGAGTGGAAGAATCAAAGAGATAACACTTCACGACCAAAACGGTAATCTTGTTTTTAGTAAAAGCCGTGAAGTAAAGATGGATGTTCCCAAATGGTTCGAGAAAGTAGCAGATCTCACTAACGATACCGCTATATCTGAGATCTACAACAACTGGCGGATGATAGGGGTTTTAAGCGTACAGGCCGATAAGAGCAGAGCATTGGGGTATCTGTACGATTTTTTCAAGAAGATTCTTATAATTTTCATAGTCGGAGGCGCTATAGGGGCTCTCTTTATCTATATTCTCCTTCGTATGATTATGGAACCCTTGAAGATGGTTATAAAACAGGCTGAAGGGGTTTTGCACAATAGATTTCTTCTTCAGGAGGAGCTCCCCTCTACAGAAGAGCTTAAGCATGTTACGATGGCAATGAACCAGATGGTAAGCCGTATGAAGCAAGGACACGAAACCCTCTCATCCGTAATGGAAAAGAATAGGGAGTTGGAGTATCTCGACCCGTTGACGAAAGTTGGCAACCGCCGCTTTTTCATTGTGAAATATGAAGAGTACTCCAACGCCGAGGATAACAGGGCGTGGGGTGTTGTGATGGCCCTTAGGCTCGCCGATGTTCAAGAGGCAAACAAGATCATAGGTTTCGACAGGGTAGATGACATTTACAAAGATGTCGCTGCCATTTTGTCCCAAAATATCAGAGATATCGACGATGCTTCTTGTTTCAGAGTCTCGGGTACAGAGTTCGTACTGCTCCTGCCATCGCTGGATACAGAGCAGGCAAAAACTCTCGCTAAGATTATAGTCGAAGAGATAAGAGAGACGGTAGAGAGACGATATAAAGAGGTGGCGAAGGTTCTCTTCGCCGATGCCGCTATGGCCGCATATGAACAGAAAGAGCCCATAGGCCAGGTACTCTCTTCGGTCGACCTCGCTTTGGGTGAAGCTCTCTACAAAAACGGAGATGCCATAGTGGTCGCTAAGCGGGAGCGTTCGCTTCCGTTGAGCAAGGTGGCGTGGAGAGAACTTCTTGAGAGCTCTATGAAAGAGCATCGCATGGAGCCAGTGTGGGAAGATGTGCATGCAATTAACAAGCATAAGATATTCGGCTTCATAACATTCGACATATTGACGCCGGAAGGTGAGAAAATTCCCCACGGAACATACCTCTCGATGCTTTTGCTTCTCGATCTTTTTCCAAAATATATTGAGTACACGATGGAGTTTCTCGACAGCGATCCCTTTTTGCAAAATGACCGAGTAGCTGTAGAGTACCCTCTAACTTGTCTTTCCAACCCGATGATGTTCAAGCGGGTGAAAGATTATCTGCAGCGCTTGAGGAAGAGGGGGGTGGAGCTTATCATAGAGATTCCTGAGAGCGATCTTGCTAAAATTGACTCGACGACACTAAGAGAGATAATAGATGATCTCCATAGCGAAAAGATCTCTTTTGCGATAAGCCGTTTCGATGCAGACAGTGAAACAGTGAAGCTGCTAAAAACCGCAAGACCGGAGTATGTAAAGATGTATGTCGGGCAGTTTGTCAATATGAGCGACTCTTTTAGAAACTCTTTGACTCCTATTCTGAAAACCTTTGGAGTGAAACTTCTTTTGCATGGCATCGACGAAGAGCATGACATTCACGTTTTGAGCAGACAGGGGGCCGACTACTTTATTATACGCCATAGATAAGAGTTAAGAGTTAAGAATCAAGATATCTTGATATATTGTTGCTTTTCTGTTAATATTTCGCAGGTGAAATAGGGCAGGTGTCATGGAAACGATTGAAGATTTTTTGAAAACAGTCGGCGCTCTTTATGACGAGACAAGGGTGACGCTGCTAAAATTCATAGATATTCACGGTGCTCTATGCGTGTGCGACTTAGAGGCCTCTTTCGGCATGACCCAATCGAGACTCTCAAGACACTTGAAGATACTCAAAGAGGCAGGCTTTTTAAGCGCAAAAAGATGCGGACGATGGACACACTACGACATAAGATCGCCTATAGATCGCTTCAGAATGGAAGCGATTAAAGAGATAAGATCTCTTCCTATAGATCTGCCCGACTTGAAAAAGATATCAAAAGGTTGCGAAGTTTGAAAAAGGTTTTAATTCTATGCACCGGCAACAGCTGCCGCTCTATTATGGCCGAAGGGCTTGTAAACTCCATGTTGAAAGATAAAGGGGTTGAAGCTTTCAGTGCGGGAAGTAGACCGAGCGGACGCGTCAACCCCAACGCGGTAAAGCTCCTGAAAGAGAGAGGAGCATGGAGCGAAAGGTATCGCTCTAAATCGATCGAAGAGGTTAATAAAGATGGCCCTTTCGATCTTG
>JAKIUX010000213.1 GCA_021647345.1 Hydrogenimonas sp. | reverse complement strand
TCAACGGAATCTTTGGAGCGGAAGAGTTCAACTGCTCCTCGATCCTGCTATCTTGAGCAAATGCAGCTGTCGCAAAAAGCAACGATACGAACATAAAGGGCTTGAAAATTTTTCTATAGAGACTTCTCAAAAAAACTCTCCCTCTCTCATTAACTTTTATATTTTGGAGTCTATCATAACTTTTTTTAATTTTAATAAAAAAATCTTGAACCGATATGTATCCTTCTTTGTCGGCGCAGTATGAAAAACGGTTTCTCTCTATCAAATCGAATACTCCCTTCATCGGTTAAATCTCCTATACCGCTATATATACGGCGCTACTGCTACAATCGTCATTTTATAGATTTTTTTAACATTAATCTTACTTTATTTTGCAATACAAACCTATCCGTTTTGCCGAAAAGATACGAAATTGCGGATATAATCGAAAAATCAGAGAAAAAAGGAGGAGTTGAGATGATTAGATTTTTAATTACGGTTATAGCGGCGCTCTCGCTTACAAGCGCACTTCAAGCGAGTGAATCTGTCAATAAGGCCAATCTTTTGAATAAAATGGTCGAAGCTTATGGAGGCGAAAAGGCTTTGAGCGATGCAAAGAGCTATATTCAGAACTGGAAGGTCGTAAGAGCAGCAGACAAAAAAGAGGGAAGCGAGAGAAGGAGGGTTACACTTCCTGAAAGGCTCTATGTAGATTTAAGATATCCCGACAAAGAGGAGATAAGGGCGCTTGAAGGAAATGTAGGAGTTAAAATTTTTGACCGACACTCTAAGAAGCAGGTCTTCGGCCCGATGTTAGATGCCATGAAAGCGCAGCTTATGAGACTCTATACCCCTTTAAACCTAAAAGAGAGCATTGAATCGTTAAAGGTGGCTTCCAAAGATGGCTTCTACGTTATCTACCTTCTTAAAAATGGAGTAGAGTGCGACTACTATGTCAACCCGAAAAACTACCATATAGAGAAGACGGTAGGGAGACTCAAAATGGGAAATACCACTATGGAGTTCGTCACACTATACGATGACTTTAAAAGGGTAGGGGGCGTTCTGTTTCCGGGGAAAGAGGTTAAATATGCAGGCGGAGTGAACACCGCTACCAATACTTTGATAAAGAGTAAAATTGTACACATAAGAAGAGTTGGCGAACATAAATACGAATCTATATAAGATTTAAAAAGCATGAAAGAGAGTGCCGGCATCATACCTTCCAAAAAAGAGAGCGGAAGCCTAAAAGTCTATCTTCTGCATATGGGCGGCCCATACTGGAAAAACAAAAAGCGCTCATGGAGCATAGCCAAAGGAGAGATAGAAGAGGGCGAAGAGCCTCTTGAAGCCGCCAAGCGTGAGTTTTTTGAAGAGACCGGCAAAAAAATCGAGGGAGAGTTCATACCGCTAGGTTCGCTCAAGAGTTCAGGCAAAGTAGTCACCGCATGGGCGGTGGAGGCTTCGCCGGATACCGATATATCTTCAAATCTTTTCGAAATAGAGTGGCCTCCAAATTCAGGCAAAAAGATGAATTTTCCGGAAGTGGATAAAGCAGAGTGGTTCGATATAGATGAGGCTAAAAAGATTATTACAGCCTACCAGATTCCTCTGCTAAAAAGGCTTGAACGGCTCTAAACCTCTATCTGCACCCTTGAATCCAATCTTCACTTCATCAAGAAGACTCTTTATCTTCTCGTCGGAGTCGTACCTTGGCTAATATGTATTAATATCAGCCCCTTGGCCCAATTTTTTCCGATCTGCCGAGTATTACTAATTTCAACTTTTTTGGCTCCTTGCTATTTCGTCCATAACCCTCGCTGCCTCTTTGAGCCTCTCTTTGTCAAAATGGGTGTAGATACGCGAAGTATCCAGACTTGCGTGTCCCAAAGCCTCCTGAACAAGTACGAGATCTCTCTTTTTCAGATAGAGCATCGTCGCAAATGTGTGGCGAAGCATATGGGCACCGTTCTTCTCTTTTCTTATACCGGCTTTCATTAAAATCTTTTCGACTACTCTGCTGACATACGCCTGGGTCAAAGGAACACCTTTTTTATTGCAAAAAAGGTAGTCGTCAACACAGTTTCTACACTCACTCCACTCTTTTAGATATTCATTAATATGAGACTCTTTTATCATAACTACCCGCGCCTTGTTTCCCTTGCCTACAACCTTTATAAGATATACACCGTTATCGGGTATGAGATCTTTGGTTTTCAGATTGAGTGCTTCCGATACACGTATACCTGTAAAGAGAATCAACTTTATCAGAAGTCTGTTTCTTGCAGCTATAGATATTTGGAAAGGGTAGGTCTCTATAGCTTCTATGAACCTCTCGACCTCTTCTTCACGCATATATGCAGGCAGTTTGGTGCCGCTCTTGCCGGAGACTCCTCCCCAGTTTTTAAGCTCTATGCCGTAATGGTGCGCTTTTTGGTCTTTATCGAGATTTTGCTTGTCCAAAAATCTGAAAAAGTTTATCATAGCGACTCTGTAGTTCTTCTTTGTAGCGTCGGAGAGTCCTGCTGTTGCAGAAGCGAGAAAGTCGCTTATCAGCTCTTCGTCTATCTCTTTCATTGATGCGCAGCCAAAATCACTAAGATATCGAAATAGCTTCTCAAGAGGCTTGTAGTATGTGTTTATGCCTGCCAAACCTGAGTTTCTCGCATCTTTCGCAATTTTGGACAACTCATCTATGCTCTTAGCACCGACTCTCAAAGAGGCGATGGATAATGCCAATCTATGCGGATCCTTCACTTGTCTATTGGAGAGGGAGTTGAGCTTCGAGTGCATATATCGGCTTATCCAAAAAAGAAGAGACTTTTCGAAACTATCTTCAGCATCAAGCGGGTATCTCATACACAGAATCCT
>JAKIUX010000212.1 GCA_021647345.1 Hydrogenimonas sp. | reverse complement strand
ACGGCCATAATGCTCAACAATGTCTTTTACCCGGACAACATAGTCAGGCAAGGATTGAACAAGCGAGACCATCTGTTGATAGAGAATGGGCACAAATGTCACAAGACTGACGATCAAGACAACCGAGAAGACAATGGTGATGAGTAATGTGGCCCAAAAGCGTGAAAAACCCATATTTTCAAGGCGTTGAGCAAGGGGGTTCAGAATATAGGCCACTGCTGTGCCCAGAATGAAAGGCAACATGATTTCATGCAGCAATCCAATGAACAGCACGCCGATCAGGATGGCGACAATCCAGAAGATATTCTCTTTTTCAAATCCTCCAGTGGAGTATTTTCGAACAGCACCAGTGCCATATCAGGCTGCCAAAGACCATAGCTTTCAAAGCTTTCAAAAGTCTCCAGCAAAAGATCGTTCAACTCCATTTGGACACTATGCACGGTAATCCAGTCGAAACTTTCAGCTATCTGAGAGAAGTTTTTCATATGCACCATCAAAAGAGTGAGCGGCACAGATGTATCGAGGCGCTGCGCCATTTTGTCCTTAAGTCTGTCGACAAACTCCAGGCGGGTTACATGCGAAGCGCTCCGCTCATCATCTTGATCAAGCTCCATAATGGTTATAAGCTTCTCTCTCCCGTCCCTCTCCTCCTCTTTGCATACCATAAGACGTTTATCGCCAAAATCGACACTTTTAAGAAGGCGCCTCTCGCTACTCTCCAACAGAGGTTTGAAAAGCTGCAACTCGCCAATATTCTCATCTTTGCTCTTATCTATACCCAAAAGCTCTTTGGCGCGCCCGTTCACATAGAGGGGCTGTCCGGAACTTCCGAAAAAAATCTTAGCCGGCCCCATCTCGACAATTTTATGCATCTGAGCGGCACGGCTGCTCTCCTGAAGCCTCTCAATCAACTGTGGTAGCACCGGTGCTATGGCGGCAATGAACTCTTTTTTAGAGCCCGGCACTTTGTTTACGGAAAAAGCGTGAATATTAAGAGCATACTCCATTGCCAAAGAGTCTTTAGGGTCGTCGCAAAAAAGCAGCAGTTGCCAGTAGTGGATCTTTTTCAGTCTCTGCAGACACTCTTTGGATCGCATAATATCTTCTGTCAAGAAAAGCAGCAGCAGATGGGGCGGCTGCATAGTGTCAAGACTCTGCAGATCATCGCAAGTCGATATTGTGCATACATCACCTAAGAGTGCACAACTCTTTAGGGCCTCCTCTTTATGCGACACCGCAAGAGTTCTAAAGAGTTTGAACCGTTTATAAAAGAGCTCTTCGTTCATGATTCACCAATATCCTTTTAACTGCTCACTGCATATATATCGGATATAAAAGGATAAAGTGAAATTTTATTGAATAATCTATAGCCAACGAAATTGTGTGTTGGATGATAGATGCTGAATGTTAAATGACGGATGGAGACTTCGTTTTTTCTTTTATCGATTGAGATCTCTGAAAAATTCTTCTGCGAACAACATCTGAGCGTAATGGTCAAAATTTCTTCGAAATTCCTAGATACCATAGCGAAGCCGTATTGAGCAGAAAAGTTTTTCAGAGCAAATGGAAGATGGAAGCTTCGCTCCCTATTCAAAGAGAGTTTTCCCCCCTCTTCTAATCTCTGCCGCAGGCAATTTTATAGTCACAGTAGCGGCACTCCTTCTCATCTTCGGTTTTTGGGTAGCTTAATCTATCAAGGGAAGAGAGTGAGCGAAGAATCTCTTTAAGTCTCTCTCTTTTCGGTGCGGCATCCACCGGTACCTCTTTAGCTTCATGAAGATCCCAGTAGAGAGTATCTACCTCTTTTTCAGGATATACCGACTCGGCCCAAAGCAGATAAAAAAGGAGCTGAAAATCGTTTTCATCTTCAATCACCCTCTTGAGGTTTTTGGAGGTTTTATAATCTATTGCTCTCACTCTTCTTTCGTAAAGATCCACTCTATCGATCTTGGCGCTTAGGGTAAAGCCTTCAAACTCCGCACTGCACCACCCCTCTACTACAGGCTGACTCATAAGAGAGAGGGAGCCAAAATCTAGTTCGCAAAACCTCTTGAGCCTCTCTTCCCACTCTACTGAAATCTCCAGTTTTTTAATCACCCCTGTCGCTCTTTTGAAGAGATTGTCCATCAGGAAGTTGAAGTACTCATCCGCGGAGGCAAATTTATCTTTCGCTTTCACCGCCTCTTCAAGAGATGCGTGAATGAGCGACCCCGTATCCTCTCTCTCCCGCTCCTTCTCGCGAATATCAAGAAGATATCTGTAGTAAAAACGCCGTCGGCAGGTAAGGTAGTCTTTAATTTTTGTCGGAGTCAGCCTACGGCTCTTTTTGAACGGATTTTCACTCTCTTCTATATCATCGAAAAGATCGTACTCTTTCGGCGATGGGGCGATTATAGTGCGGTATGAGTCTCCTTTGGCCTCGCCCGCCTCAAGCCCCAGCTCCTTCAGGAAGCGACTCGCGGAAGTCTCTTCGTTCACAACAGAGCAAATGGCGGCGAACCTGCTTCTTTGCAAAAGGGAGTAGTAGTAGTTTTTCTGCAGATTCTCCTTATCCTCTTTTGTGGGCATACCGGCATGGCGCCTTATGGAGGAGTTCAAAAAGAGATCTTTCTCTCCTACTTTCGGTACCAGATCTTCATTGAAGTCGGCAATCACTACTGCGTCGAAACTCTTCCCTCTGCTTTCGAGCAGCCCCATAACCGTAGCTTTACCGCCCCCTACATCGTCAAGATGCAGAGGCTCTATCCTCTGAAGCCAGCTTCTAAGGAGATTTACGGGTGTCTCATTTCGAAGAAGAGAGGCGAATTTTCCAAAAAGGTGTCTCTCTTCATCTATAGCCTCCATCTCACGCTCCGTAACTGGAACTAAATCAATAAACTCCAAAAA
>JAKIUX010000005.1 GCA_021647345.1 Hydrogenimonas sp. | reverse complement strand
ATACGACAACGGATGGCTTACAAAAGAGACAAGAAAGATAAGAAGAGAGAAGATCGGCTTCATTTTCCAAGCGCACTACCTTATACCTTTTCTAAATGTAATAGAAAATGTAACCTTGGTTCCTCAAGCAAATGGGCTTAGTGAAATGGAGGCCAACAAAATCGCAATGGAGCTGCTTGAATATTTAGATATAGCCGATAAAGCCAACAGCATGCCTTCTGAGCTTTCTGGCGGGCAAAACCAAAGAGTAGCCATAGCTAGAGCTCTTGCCAATAAACCACAGATAATTTTGGCAGATGAGCCGACTGCCGCCCTCGATACAGATCGGTCTGTAAAAGTTGTTCAAATGCTAAAAAAAATCGCGAAAGAGCAAGATGTTGCAGTCATTATGGTTACACACGATGAAGCCATGCTTCCGTTCTGTGATAGAATTCTGACCATCAAAAACAAGAAGGTTATTTCAGAAGATGTACCTCAAAGGGCTTCAATCATATTGTGACTAGTTCACTTTAACTTTTACACACCACTTTGTTTCTCCCCTCTTTTTTGGCTTGATATAGCGCCATATCCGCCTCTTCTACAAGCTTATCAAAGGAGTCTATAGCCTTGGTCTCTTTGCAGCTTACACCGCAGCTAACTGTCACTTTTCCAACCCTTTCAAAGTCGATACTCTCTATAGCCTTTCTAATTTTCTCGGCTATCAAATAGCCGCTATCACGATTTGTCGACGACAGCAGCATAAACTCCTCGCCTCCCCATCTTATAAAATAATCTTCTGATCTGATATTGTTTTTAATCTCTTTAGCTACCATTTTTAAAACCTCATCGCCAACTCCATGACCAAAGGTGTCGTTCACTCTCTTAAAGTGGTCAATATCGATCATTATTACGCACATACTGCTACCGCTTTTAGCTATTTTTGCCGTTGCGCGTTTAAAAATTTTTCTATTATATGCATTTGTTAGCTGATCTATAAGACTCTCTCTTTCTAACTCTTTTGCCTCATTTTTGAATGCGGTAACATCATGAAACTCCAAAAGATGAAGATCGTCAATCTGCCTGACATGAAGCTCTAGGTATTGTGTTTTACCGTCAAGATCGAACTCAACTATTTCGCCATCCATCTGCACAAGGTACTTCAACAAATTATTTTTGCTACCGCTGCCCCTAAAAGCCCCTTTTTTATCTATCGCAGCAATAAAGGAGCAGATAGAGTCTATACCGTCACAATCGATTCTCATGCAGAGATTTTTGTAAGCGAGATTTGACATCTGTATATTTCCGCTACCATCTACCAAAACTACAGCATCCTTTTGCGAATCAAAGCTTTAGGTAGGAGAGCTTTCTTCTGGAGTTAACAACAGCATCAGCTATAAAAGATAGCTTCTGCATCAACTTTTTCTTTTCTATAGGCTTTATTAGATACCCCTGCGCTCCCATATCGATCACCTCTTTAAGATAGTCGCTATCTCCAAATGCGGTAGTAAATATTATCGGGGTCTCGAAGTTAATCTCTTTTATATGTTTTGCCATCTCTATCCCGTCCATAACCGGCATTCTTATATCCGACACCACCATATCGGGCCCAGCATCCATATAAAGCTCCAGCCCCTCTTTTCCGTTTTTGGCAACGTACAACTTGCCGACAACTCTATTAAGCATCCTCGCCATCGCCTCTCTTATTGTCTCTTCATCTTCGACATAGAGTACTTTTAACTCTTTTAAACTCTCACTCATCTTCTGCTCCGTCATATATCTTTAACACTATTTCAAATATCGCCCCCTCTTCTCCTTCAACATACCTTAAGGTGCCATCTAGCTTCTGTTCTATAATCATTTTAGACATATGCAGCCCTAACCCGGTCCCTTTACCCTCCTCTTTTGTTGTAAAGTATGGCTCAAAAATCCTATTTTTAATCTTCTTAGGTACTCCGCCTGCATTGTCGCTTATTTTAACTACGGCAAATCCGTTATCTGCTCTCTTAAGTTCTATTACTATATTTCCGGCAAACTCTCCCTCTTTGGACTCTTTTTGCTCTATTGCATCTCTGGCATTTGAGATTAGATTTAAAATGACCTGCTTAAACTCATTCTTATAGCCATACACCTCTATACCGTCACAAAGATTGGTCTTAATTGTTACATTCCTTGCCTCCAACTGCGGCTTTTGAAGGGCAATCGTCTCCTCTATAGCCATTTTAAGATCAAAACGTCTCTTATCCTTATCTATTCTATAGAAGTTTTTAAAATCATCAATCGTCTTGGACATAAACTTGATTGTCTCCATATTCTTTTCTATAAACTCATCTACACTCTTTTCATTCAACTCATTGGAGAGTACCATATCTTCAAGCATCTGGATATTAAGAGCAAGAGCGTTGAGCGGCTGACGCCACTGATGGGCAATGGCCCCGAGCATCTCTCCCATCTCGGCAAGCTTAGTCTGCTGGATCATCGTTTCATCCTTTTTTCTAAGCTCTTTTATGCCATCTTGTACCTTCTTCTCAAGACTCTCGTTAAGTCTTTTTAGATCTTTAGTCTTCTTCTCTACCTCTATCTCCAGTTTTTGAGCGAAACTCTCTATCTCCTGTCTTGATTTAAGAAGTATATCGAGCATCTTTTCTATCGATTTTGCCAGCTCTTCTATCTCATCGCTAGTGTCTATCTCGATCTTAACGCGCTCTCTTCCTCCGCTTTGGGCAATCGTTCTAGCCACGGAAGTTAAGTGGGTTATAGGCCTTGTGAGCTTCCACGCAAAAAGGGCCGCAAAGAGAGCGATAAAAAGAACCGCTACGGCCACATATACCATAAGAATGGCTATATACTCTCTAGATCTCTGTTTAAAAACGGTACTGCCTCCCCCAGCAAGCGCTACTATATAGCGCTCAGGGCTAAGCCAGATTCGCTTAGAGTAGAAGAAGTCTTTGCTCTTGCTGTCATACCACATAGCGTCACTACTTCTATTTTCATACACCGGCGCTATATTTGAAAAGTCATTCTTTATTAAGAACTCCTTTCCGAACTCGAAACCAAACTCTTTTTGCGGATCGGAGGCGTTGTAGATATAGTACCCCTCCTCATCAGCCAAATAAAAGAGAAATCCCTTGTATCTTGATAGCGAATCAAACACAAAAAGCTCAGATAAGTCGGCGTTTATAACAATTATTACGCCTATATCTTTATACTTAACCATTGTTGAGACACGGATTGTCGGCCTAAATGGCATCTCAATAGTATAATGCTCCCTATTTAGCGTTATCTTAGAGAGATATATCTCCCCTTCAGGCAGTTTAATAGAATTTTGCATATAGTCTCTGTGCATCTTGTTTTGAAGAGAGCTCTGATCGGCTATTTTGATTGATCCATCTTTTTTTTCGACCCTTACAATCTCATCTCCGCTAGCAGCATTAAGTATTCTTATCTGAAAATATGAGGGGTTTTGCTGCGCCATAACCACAAAAAGATTCGCCACCTCTTTTTTGTACTGCGAGAGCACCTTGTTGCTTTTGGCATCATACCTGTATGGATTTGCCATAGCTCGGAGCATTCCTTCGACAGATTCGCTGAGCCTAAGCATAGTTAGATCGTACTTAAGGCTCTCTATCTGCTTCTTGATTTTTGCATCGTAATCGTTTACGTAGCCCTTAACGCTCTCTTCACTCTGCTTTTTGAATATATCCTCAGCTTGGTCATAGGAGAGCCATGCAAGAAGACCTATGCCTACCGAAGCCACTACAAGAGTAGAGACTCCAAACTTGAAGGCAATTTTGTTAAATAGACTCGTTTTCAATAGTTTCCATCCTTAAAAAGCGCATCCATCATCCAAATAGCCTCTTCAACAACTTGATACACATCAGATGGAGTTTTGTTTACGGCCCTCGTCAAAGGCTTATCAAGATGCTCGGCATCTATGCCCATCTCTATTAAGATCTCGTTTATACCGGCGTTAATAATTCTTAGTGCGTTATAGACTATATTTGGCGTCACATTTTGCTCTCTGGGAATTTTAATATCACTTACATCCATATTTGCTCTTTTTTGAAAAGCTTTAAGTCTTTCATGAAGCAAGAGAGTAAGCTTAAAGACATTAAGGGGTACTACGCCGTCTCTTTTTTGGCTGCTTGGCCGCGAAACTCTTTTGATCTTTAGCTCTTTAGCCAGCAACTCAATTTTTTCTCTTATTTGAGAAGCTAGGGTATATGTTTCGTTTGGAGTATAGACCTCGCCGGAAAGAAGATCAAAAAGTTTTGAAATTCTCCAAAGATTGAAGTAGACATCCGAAGGGGTCTTGCCGCTATAGGTCCTCTTGTCGTCTTTGTAGAGATAGGCTTTGACATCTTTGCTGCCGGCTTTTTTAAGCAGAAGGGTAACTATTCCATCTAGTCTGATAATAAGCTCATAAACTTCGCTTGGCGTTATAGGACGATATGGAGCAGAAGGGATCTGAGATGGATAAAAGCCCATCTGCACCTTTAGTCTAATAGCCTTCTCTATCGCCTCTATTCCTTTTTGGTATGTATGGATCGGCTTTAATCCGAAAATTTTTGGAGGAGCCTTTGGGTCAACTTGCACGCCTCGCAGGGTTTTAAGTATGGCTAATTTTTTTAAGATCTCCTCTGTTACGCCAAAGACTTGGTTTGGACTCTTCTTTAGAGAGCTTTCTGGGTATTGGACTATTTTTCTTTCTAAGCTAAAGTCCGGAAGGAGCATCTTGGCATACTTTAAGTTTCTTACCACATCCGAAGGAGTCTTCTCCTCTTTTGGCGCAGTAATCTCAAAATATCTCTCAATACCCAATCTATATTTTATGCGCTGAAGTTCAGCGATACTGTACTGAAGCGAATCATACACTTCGGTAGGAGTCACTACCCTTTGAGGAGCTTGCGGAATATCTGCTGGCTCTATCCAAAGGCGCTTCTCACCTTCAGCAATCTTTTTTAAAAACTCTATAGACTCTTGCAGAGCATGGTTTGGATGAAGCCCATCCTCTTCAGGGGGCATTGCAGCAGAATCATATATATTTTGAGAGTGGCGCAAAAATTTCGCTATCTTTACAGCCTTCTCGCTTAGGGCGTATACATCGGTAGGGGTGTAGCCTCTTATTCCAAGCAGAGCGTCAAAACCCATAGATATCGACCAAAGGAGCGCATATACATCGCTAGGAGTCTTTGCGGTATACTTCTTTGAAACAAGTTTGGAGAGAAAATCTTTATCGTCTATAAAAATTCTCATCTCGCCGTCAAGCCTTTTTACCATATCGTATACATCCTGCGGAGTGATCTCCCTTGGAGGGTATGGAGGTATCGTAATGGCTCCGTATCCGTGGTTTATTCTGTATAGATTGATTTTAGAGAGTATCTCAAGTGCTTTTTGAATAACATGTCTTGGCTTTTTGTTCCTCTCAACAAGAGGAGTCGGAAACGGATCTGTTATGCCGCTCTTTTTTCTAAGATATGCAACTTCTTGCTTAAGCAAAATAGCGTATCCGTAAACATCGTTTGGAGTTTTTGGTTTTAGCTTTGCCAAAAGAGGAGAGGCTGAGAAAAGAAAAAATATAGCCAATAATATTCTTAGATACATTCAAACTCTTTCGTTATGTTAAAATATTGTGACTTTAGATGCGATCTGTTTAGTCGCATTTTGTCCGATTACTAAATCGTCAAAAAAGGTATTTACTTGAGAAGAGAGAGGAAAATAGATTCTAAAAAGTTAAGAGCGGTTTTGTTAAAAAATAGAGATAGCGACTCTTTAAGAGAGGATATAAGAGAGGCTTTTTGCGCCACTTTTGATGCTTTCGAGTCACTTTTTGGCCATCTAAAAAGCGATGACGCATTCTATAGTCGCCCAGAACCGCTACGCCATCCGCACATATTCTACTTCGGCCACACTGCCGTATTTTTTATAAACAAACTCATACTTGCTAAAGTGATAGATAAAAGGATCGATCCAAAACTTGAATCTATTTTTGCTGTCGGCGTGGATGAGATGAGCTGGGACGACCTTAACGAGGCTCACTACGACTGGCCAAGTGTTGATGAGACACGTAGATATAGAGATAGAGTCAGAGCCGTTGTGGATGGCCTGATAGATACCTTGCCGCTAAAACTACCCATAACCTGGGAATCGCCTTGGTGGGTCATACTTATGGGTATAGAGCACGAGAGGATACACATAGAGACCTCTTCTGTACTGATACGCCAAACCGACATATCTCTTGTAAAGCCGCAAAGCGGGTGGGAGATATGCAATCAGAGCTCAAGCGCGCCGAAAAACGAGCTGCTTTCAGTACCGGGCGGAGTGGTGCGCATAGGGAAAAAAGATGATAGTTTTTACGGCTGGGACAATGAGTATGGCTATCATGAAGCAAAGATTCCAGATTTTAAAGCCTCAAAATATCTTGTTACAAACGGAGAGTTTATGGAGTTTGTAAAAGATGGCGGCTATAAAAATGAGAGCTACTGGAGTAAAGAGGGAGCGGCGTGGCGAGAGTATAAAAAGGCGCAGCATCCTCACTTTTGGGTGCCGACAGAAGATGGTTTTCGCTACAGGGCTCTGGCTGAGATAATAGATATGCCTATGGATTGGCCGGTAGATGTAAATTACCACGAAGCCAAGGCTTTTTGCAATTGGCTTGGCGATAAGCTTGGAAAAAGTCTGAGGCTGCCTACCGAAGATGAGTGGTACAGACTCTACGAACACTGCAAAGTGCCCGACCGGCACGAGTGGGGCGAAAAAGCTCCGGCCAACATAAATCTTGAACACTGCGCCTCTGCCTGCCCTGTTACCCGCTTCAAGCATGGCGAATTTTATGACGTTATAGGAAACCTTTGGCAGTGGAGCGAAACACCCATCTACCCGTTTGAGGGGTTTAAGGTTCATCCCATATATGACGACTTCACAACCCCAACTTTTGATTCGAAGCACAATCTGATAAAAGGAGGGTCATTCGTAAGTTGCGGCAATGAAGCTCTAAAGAGCGCAAGGTACGCCTTTAGACGCCACTTCTTCCAGCATGCAGGCTTCAGATATGTAGAGAGCAGCTATAAAGAGCGCTACGGAAGCGGAGTCTACGAAACAGATTCTCAGGAGAGCCAATACTGCGAGTTTGGATGGGGAGATGAGTATTTCGGAGTTGAAAACTTTCCCGCAAAGTGCGCCAAAATATGCATTGAGCTAAGCGAAGGCAGAAGGCGAGAAAAAGCTCTCGATGTCGGCTGCGCAATAGGCAGAAGCACGCTTGAGCTCGCTACGGCTTTTAAAAGCGTAACCGGACTCGACTTCTCCGCTAGATTTATAGGAATGGCCGAACAAATGAGGAGCGAAGGCTCTATAAGATACTCTATAGCGACAGAAGGGGATCTTAGAGAGTATAAAGAGGCGAAGCTGCCAAAAAGGCTTGCCGAAACTGCCGCTCGGGTCGAATTCTGGCAGGCTGATGCCTGCAATCTCAAACCGATCTTCAAAGGGTACGACCTTGTGTTTGCCGGAAATCTGATAGACCGATTATATGATCCGGCCAAGTTCTTAGAAGATATTTCGAACAGAATAAATATAGGTGGACTCTTGGTACTAACCTCTCCCTATACGTGGGATGAAGAGCATACGCCAAAAGATAGGTGGCTTGGAGGGTTTAGGCGCGACGGCGAGCCTGTAAGAGCCATAGATGGGCTAAAAGAGCATCTTGACCCCGCTTTTAGACTTCTTGAAACAAGAGATATTGAGTTTGTAATAAAAGAGACCGCCCGCAAATTTCAGCATACGGTAGCGCAGATGAGCGTATGGGAGAAAAAGTGAGTATCTTCGATAAAAAGATAGATAGAAGCGGCACCTACTCTGTAAAGTATGAGTCAAGATATGAGAAGTTTAAAGCTGACAATATTTTGCCTCTTTGGGTAGCCGATATGGACCTTCCATCTGCAGAGTGTGTTACTAAAGCTCTCGTAAAGCGGGCATCACACCCGATATACGGATATACGATATATCCGGAGCGATTCTACAGGGCTATAGAGGGCTGGATGCTAAAGAGACACGGCTGGAGGATCGATGAGGGCTCAATAGTGCCGATTCCGGGAGTGGTTCCGGCGCTAAACTTTCTTGTAACCGCCCTTAGCGAACCTGGTGACGGAGTGCTGATACAGCCTCCGGTATACCACCCCTTTTTTAGACTCGGAAAAAACCACGGCAGAAATCTCATTGAAAATCCTCTGAAACTTACAGGTGAAAGATATGAGATCGATTTCGAAGATTTCGAGCAGAGAGCAAAAGAGGCAAAACTATTTATACTTTGCTCGCCGCACAATCCGGTAGGGCGTGTCTGGGAGCAAGAGGAGCTTGAAAAGATGGCGCATATCTGCATGCGAAACGGCGTTACTATAGTAAGCGACGAAGTTCACGCCGATATAGTCTATCAAGGACAAAAGCATATTCCAATCGCCTCTTTAGCAAAAGAGATTGCAGAGATTACCGTAACCCTCAACGCTCCGTCGAAAACCTTCAACATTGCGGGTCTAAACACCGCCTACGCTATTGTAAACAACAGCTCTCTTAGACGGCGGCTCGATATGGAGCTTAAGAGGTACGACCTTACAATGGGAAACCTCTTTGGCATAGAGGCGCTCATAGCCGCATATGAGGGTGGCGATGCGTGGCTTGGGGAGCTTTTAAACTACCTTAAGGGGAATATTGAAGTTGTAACTAAAGTTCTAAACGGCTCAGATTGCGCCATAAAGGCACTAAGACCCGAAGCTACTTATCTAATGTGGCTCGATTGTCGAACTCTTGGCTTAGATGATAGTGAGCTTGAAGAGTTTTTCATAAAAAGAGCTAAACTCGGCCTAAATAGCGGAGTAAGCTTCGGCAAAGATGGAAGCGGCTTTATGAGGCTAAATATCGCCTGCTCGCGTAGCATCCTCAAAGAGGCGATGAAACGCATTAAAAGCGCGCTCTAACCCTTAGCCGGAATACCGAATATCACAACGCAAAGAGCGGCCGAACAGATAAGTGTGAATGCAAAGAACTTTGCGAGCCTCATCGGTATATCTTTATGTTTCAAAGCGGTTAAGGCCGCTACGGCAGACTGCAGGGCATAGTAGATAGCAAAGGCTTTTGAAGCGTAGACGATCACTTCAAAGACGTTGGATGTCCATACTATCAAAAGTCCGCCTAAAGCTATGACCCAGTATCCGACAGATGGTGAGATTCTCTTTTTGGAAAGCTCATATAAAAGGCCGTTTCCTCCCTGAGCATCGGCTACCGCCGCATCGAACTGAGCGATAAGAGCAAGAGCCACCAGCATCACCGGCAATATTGCCGCTATATGGCCGGAGAGGGTGATGATGGCTGTATCTTCCCCTTCCGATGGGAGAGGATATTTGAAGTAGTATAGCATTAGCGCTATGTATAGAAGATAGATAGCTCCCGATATCCACTGTGCGTAGCGCATAGTTCTTATGCGCAAAGATGGCGGAAACTTTTCGCCAAGATATCTTGAAGTCTCGAACCCTTGCACGACTATAAGCATTCCAAGAACCATCTGCATCTCGTGCCATCCCGGGGCGACACTATTTGGCGGCAGGCTCCATACTCCCTCTGCATAGGCTTCAACATTGCCGTAGACGAGGCCGGCTATGAGGCCGGCTATGATTCCGAGCTTTACAGCTTCGAAGCGCCCGAGAAAGGCGAAACCTCTATGTTGGCCGTAGAAGGCTATGAAGAGTATGACGGCGGTAGTGACGCTTTTGGAGAGTGCCGGGTCAACCATGCCGGCACCCCTTAGCAGGAAGTCTCCGAATAGGGTAAGGTAGTATGTGACAGAGACTATGTAGGCAAAAGCCAAAGCCCACTGAGAGAGATTTTCAAGAGCTTTCGGAGCGGTATGAAGCGTTCCAGCCGCAAGTTTAGGCTCGACATAGCGGATGTTAAAACGTATGACAGAGCCTATGAGATAGGCCAGCACAACTAGAAAGAGCATTGCTAGCGGCGCCAGGTTGCCGGTGCTCATCTGAAGTATTGGCGCTATGACAAGAAAGCCGCTTCCGATGATAGAAGCGAGCGGAATTGCAGTAGCGGCCCACCATCCGCTCTTTTCGATAGGTTTGCTAAAGAGCAGAGCCGTAACGGCAAGTGTCGCTGCTATGACTACGATATCGGCTGCTATACCGCTTTCGCTCAAAGGGTTTATCTCCTCTTGAGCTCTTCGTAGCAGCGCCGCATAACCGGGGTCTCCATGCCCATCTCCTCTCCTCTTCGAACAATATAGCCGGTAAGCTCTTCCAGCTCGGTTCTGTTGCCCGCTTTGAAATCGAGCCACATTGATGTAGGCGAGTTGAAAGGAACCTTTCCGACCTGAACTTTGACTCTCTCTATATCCTCTTTATCGAGCTTTGCACCCTCTGCAATACCGACTGCCATGATTTCGCGAAGAGCCTCATCGAGTTCAGCCCCCCTCTTTTCGACTATGGCTCCCATCGGTTCGTCGTAACAGCTAGTCAGCGTCGCCATAGCGCTTATTAGCAGAAATTTTCTCCATACTTCTGTTGTTATATCTTCGCTAACTTTTACCTTCAAACCGGCTTCTTCAAGAGCTTTCGCAAGCTCTTTCACTCTCTTTGGCAGCTTGCCGTCGCACCCTACGACAAGATATGCCCCCTTACCTTTCACCTCTGCTACACCAGGCTCTTTAATGCAAGAGACAATGTAGATGGCGCCGTTGGCTATAGGATTATCAGGGTATACAGATAGTAGCCTATTTGCATTCTCTACACCGTTTCCAAGGGGTACCAGCAGAGTTTTGGATGAGATGGCGGGCTCCATAGAGCGCGCCGCCTCTTCCAGATCATACCCTTTAGTACAAAAAAGCACCGCATCTAGCTCCACCTCAAAAGATGAAGCTTTGTCGGAAACCTTTTTGGGTTTGCCGCAGACTCTCTCCCCTCTTAGTTCTACGTAGACTCCTTCTCTCTCTATCGCTTTAAGTTGATCGCCTCTTGCAAGCAGATATATCTCCTCACCGCTGCGAGAGAGCATTGCTGCCAGAAAACCGCCTACTCCGCCGGCTCCGACAACTCCTATCTTCACTCCGCCCCTCCTTTTCGAAGAGGGAAAAAGGCGTGCTCATCGGGGTCAAAGTACTCAACCTCGCCACTTTCTAAACGGTAGTACCACCCGTGCAGATATAGCTCTCCGCTCTCCACCCTCTCTCGAACGTTTGGATAGGTAAGGAGGTTTTGAAGCTGAAAGATTACCGAAAACTTCTCAGTAGCCTCCTGCAGTTCAGCCCTGTTTCCGTCTGCCACACTACTTAGAGCCAACTCTTTTGCGGGCATTCCCAGCTCAAGCCATTTGATCGTATGGATCATATCCTCTTCATGGCCTTTGTGATCTTCATAAAGCGCTTTGCAGGCGCCGCAGTCGCTATGGCCGCAGACGATGATTTCGCCAACTTTCAGATGATTCACCGCATACTCTATTCCCGCCGCCGTAGCGTGAAAATCGTTGTCAGGTTTATATGGCGGCACAAAGTTTCCAACATTCCTTAATATAAACAAATCTCCTGGACCCGTGGAGGTTATGAGATTTGGCATGACCCTCGAGTCGCTGCAACCTATGAAGAGCGCCTTTGGATTCTGACCCTTCTCAACCAGCTCGAGAAAATCTTTCTCATGCTTTTTAAAGTGTATGGATCGGAAAGCCTCCACCCCTTTTTGCCAATTTTCACGCTTCATCGTTACTCCTAATAGTTGTCGTATTTTCCTGCTTCTACTTCATCTTTTAGACGATCTATCGCCTCCTCCATAGCAGTTATTATAAGCCTTGCCGATTTTCGATTGTCATTTTCGGGAATATCCCAATCGAAGATCTTCATATTGGCTTTAAAGATCGCCCTTATCTCACTTTCAATTTCGCTCTTCATCTTTTCGTACTCTTTTTGCTGTGCATCCATGCCCTCTCCCAATCTTTTTATTAAACCCTCTAAAAACCTAAGACCAAGATAAAAACACTTGCTAAGTGCTAATGATCTCAAACGTTTATCTTGCCAAAAATCTCAACTCGTCTGAGCGAGGTTTGGCGGTTTCTCATGGGTCTTAGTCTATTGTATAGCGTTTAAGCAAAAATGACAATTATATAGCAGATATAAGAGGGGGCTTTTGCAAAATAGGTGTAAAATCGGATATGATAGTTCAATGAAAAATATAGTTTTGCTGACTATCCTTTTAATCTCATCGTCCTACGCTTCTACTTTAAAGGAGTGGCCTATGGCTCCAAAAAATAAAAATCTATTCAAAAGTTTTAAGCTTCTTGATGCAAAAGAGATACTCCCCCAAAAAAGCGATAAAGCTGATTTTAGCGGTATATCGGGCATAGCTTACGACAAAAAGAGAGATATTCTCTACGCCGTGAGCGACAACGGGCTTTTTTATCGTTTAAAAATAGAGCTTTCAAAGACAAAAAGAGAGATAAAGCGGCTTGAAATAGTCAAAGTATCCAGACTGAAAAAGAGTGACAACAAACCGATTAAGTGCAAAAGAGATAGTGACGCGGAAGGGTTGTCGCTGCACCCAAAAGGGCTTTTAGTCTCATTTGAAAGAGAGCCGAGAGTGGCTTTAATTAATAAAAAAGGGGTTATAAAAGAGAGTTTGAAACTTCCCAAGCCACTAAGAAAAAAGAGTAGCTACCGCAAAAAAAACAAGATGCTTGAAGCGGTTCTTTATCATCCTGATTTTGGAGTTCTTGCGGCTCCTGAACTCCCTTTGAAGGGCAAAAACCCAAAGCTTCACACAATTTACGGCAAAAAAATTCGGCTTCACCTTCCGGTATCGGGCTCTTTGACGGCTATGTCTCTAACACAAAACGGCAATATAGTTGTTTTGGAGCGCTCTTTCGATCCGATCTTTAGAGATAGAAAAATTACCCTTACCCTGATCGATCCAAAAAATTCAAAAAGCAGACTCATAGCAAAATTAAAAAGCGCAGATGGGTACAGGCTCGATAATTTCGAAGGGTTGACCCATATCGGCGACAACCGCTTTCTAATGATCAGCGACGATAACGAAAACCCTCTTCAAAAAAGATTAATTGCTCTATTTAAGATTAAAGAACATCCTCTTTAAAAACTACATAGATCTATGCTTTGCTCTTTTTTTTCGAGGTTCGCTCTTTATTGACCGAGCGAATCCATAGCCAGTTGACAATGAAATAGACCAAAGTCGAAACAGTAACAGAGTAAAACAACGTTCCTACATAGAGAGGAATAAATATATCATCCAAATGGCTCTGAAACCACTCCATAGTCATCTCTAAATCATCCAGCGGCTCCATGCCCAAGAGCCAGGTTCCGGTTAGATACTCCATATAGTACATAGGTGGCATCGTAAACGGGTTAGAGAGCCATACCATAGAGATCGCTATCGGTATGTTAAAACGGATAAAAGGCGAAACACCTAAAACGGCTAGCATCTGAAACGGCATAGGGATGAAAGCTATAAAGATGCCAACCAAAAGGGCTTTGGTTACAGATTTTCTGTTAACCGAAAGAAACTCTCTGGGAATATTATATTTCTTAATAAAAGAGTCTATCTTTCCATTCTTTCTTTTCTTTTTAAAAACTTTTCTGATCATTCCAACCTATCTAACTTTTGCCTTTTAGCTTTTACATTCAAAATTATATCGAAAACTTAGCCACGATATCGGGTTAAAAAAGTTATTTCAGCAACCATCAAAGCTGCAAGTATTATATCTAGTGTAACTGAGAAGAATTTTACCATTTTCCAGCCAAGTCTCAAGCCGCCGATCCAAAAGAGTATACCAAGCTTCACCAGCGAATTGGTTACCGAAGCGATGACTATTCCGTTCATAGCGGCAGTTTCGGCCAGTTTTTGATCTTTTGCCATCTGACTCAAAGAGAGTGTTATGGCGTCTACATCCGCAAGACCGGAAAAGAGCGATACCACATATACACCGATATCGCCGTAACGTGTCTCAACGAAGGCTATGCCTCCGTAGATAATCCCAAAAAGCAGACCGAATTTCAGCGCTTCGCTAAGTTGAAGGGGATTTTTGGTTATCGCCGGGTTCTTGAAGCTGATATCGGCCTTTTGGAGTCTCTATAGAGGTAGCAGAAGAAGGCTATACCGCTCAAAGAGGCTCCTATATAAGAAGGTGCAGGCTACAGCTATGCCGCCAGCGTAGTTGCTGATAAGATCGATTCTGTTTTGATACATCCTCACAAGAGAAATCACAACTGTCGCAGTGAAGATGAACCCCCTGTTGGGGAGTCTTCATCTTCATTCAAAGTAGGAGTTAAATGAAAAAAACCATATAAAGCCTCATGAACAAACTAACTTTTAACAAGTCGGCCTTTGATTTCTCTCTACGCAAAAAGATTTAAATATACACTCTTTTTCACTTAAAATAGTGCAAAGAGTCTCAAACTAAATCTATAAGCTCTGCGTTGACCTATCGGTTTTTTATAATGGTTTATAGCTTTATACTCTTTTTCTCGGCGGATAGCACAAAAAAGGCAGTCCATACCGACTGCGCAGAAAATGTTTGCTACTGCTCTTTAAACAGAATATCTTTAATTCTTGCTTTTTCAGAGCTTATATATCTATCGAGTTCATCTTTTGAATTAAACACTTCGGCAACAACTCTTCTATTTTTGTAGCCATCTTTAGAGTTGTTGTCGTACAACGGGGAGCTTTCACCATAGGCCATCCAGCGCACATGAGAAGCTTTTACACCAAACTTTCTTATTGCGTCGGCAACCTTTTGGGCACGCATTTTTGACAGCTCATAATTATATCTTGCCGGCGCTGAGTTGCTTGTATGGCCCTCTACCACGGCGTATAGATTGTGCTTTTTTAAAAACTTCGCAAACTCCTCAATCTCCTTTTTCTCACCCTCATTCAGATATGTTGTTGAATCATTTTTAAACTCTACGTTCAAATCGGGCACCAAAATACAATCTTGAGCATTTAGCCCTCCAGATATTATAGTGCCGCAGATAAATGCCGCAGATACAACCTTTTTCATCACATCTACTCCTTTGCTTTTTTGTTGGTTAGAATTGTAACATATGAATATTTAAACTATTTTTGTGCTATTTATTCTTTTTTTATATCTAATCGGTTAGAATTGCACTCTACAAAAAATGAAGGAGAACAGAGATGGTTAATTTGTTTAGAGTTTCGATTATCGCTCTATTTATAACCGCCGCTTTGACCGGTTGTTCCACAAAAAACCGGTCTAGCGATCTTTTGAGTGAAAAAGAGAGGGAGATAGAGCGCCTAAACAGCGAACTGGAAAGCACCAAAAAGAGCCAGGAGGAGATAGAGCGTAAGCTTCAAGAGCTCAAAGAGGCTCAAATGCAAAAGAGCGAAAGTCAGAAAGCTGTTGTGGCCGAACCCAAAGAGGTAAAAAGTGCCGAAAAAGATGATATATATGCGGTCTCAAACTCTCTTGTACCGCCAAATGCTAAGCCGGGAGAGTGCTATGCCAAAGTTCTTGTACCGGCAAAATATAGAATCGAAGAGGTAGAAGTGCAGGTACAGGAGCCAAAAACCGTAATAAAAGTAGTGCCTGCCACATATAAAGTGGTAGAGAAAAAAGTGTCGATAAGAGAGCCGAGTGTAAAGCTAGTTACAGTGCCGGCAAAATATAAGACAGTTACTGAAAAGATTATGGTAGAGCCTGAAAAGACAAAACTCGTAGTGGTTCCGGCCACATATAAAACGGTAACCGAGAGAGTTATGGTGGAGCCGGAAAAGACCAAACTCGTAGTAGTTCCTGCAGAGTATAAAACTGTGACTGAAAAGGTTCTGGTAAAAGCTGCTCATACTGAATGGAAAAAGGGGAGAGGCGAAATCGAAAAAGTTGATAACGCCACAGGAGAGATTATGTGTCTTGTAGAGGTGCCTGCCCAATACAAAACGGTCACAAAAAAGGTGCTTGTAAAGGACTCTTACACTAAAGAGGTAAAGATTCCTCCAGTTTACAAAACCATTACAAAAAGAGTCGTCGATACGCCTGCAACAACCAAAGAGGTAAAGATTCCGGCTGTTTACAAAACTATTACAAAAAAGGTGCTTGTATCTCCCGCTACAACCAAAGAGGTTAAAATACCCGGAATCTGCAAAATAGTCAAAACCAGGGTGGTAGATACTCCCGCCAAAGAGGTTAAAACCACAATACCTGCAGTTTATAAAACCGTTAAGAAAAAGGTGCTTGTATCTGAGCCATATCTAAGGTGGCAGCCGATTTTGTGCGAAACAAACACACAAGCGGGCATTATCTCAAAACTTCAAAGAAAACTAAAGAGCCTGGGGTATAAGATTACAAAAATCGACGGCAAGTATAACGCTGAAACCAAAGCGGCCGTTCAAGCGTATCAAAAAGACAACAAGCTTTCCCAAGGAGCTTTAACGCTTAAAACATTGCAATCATTGGGATTGTAAGCACTGAAAAAACGGTTTTTCCGTTTTTTTAGATACTCCACATAATAGATATTGCTACGGTTTTATGACCCGAGGCGGTAGACTTCTTATTATTCAAAGCCATATTAAAGCGATTTTTCAATATAATTCACAGATTTTCAAGTGTTAAGCGATTGGTCAAGGAGTGTTCGATGAGTCATAAACGTATTTTAGTAAAGTTTTCCGGTGAGGCTTTAGCAGGCGATG
>JAKIUX010000211.1 GCA_021647345.1 Hydrogenimonas sp. | reverse complement strand
CTACGTTTTTCATGGTGCAATTATACCAGCTAAAAAAGCCTAAAGGGTCTATAGGTTTAAAAGGGGGCAATACAGGAACTTTATGATAAAATCTTAACCAAAAAGGTGTGGAAATTGTCGATAACGAAGTGGTACAGAGATTTTAACGAACTCATAATGTTTCAACACTCCGTATTCTCTTTACCTTTTATATTTATTGCAATGATAGTTTCTGCTGACGGCTGGTTTGGGTGGCGTCTGCTGCTTCTTGGTGTGATCGCCGCGGTGAGTGCTAGAAACTTCGCTATGCTTGTAAACAGATATCTTGACAGAGATATAGATGCTCTCAACCCTCGCACGAAAAGCAGGCCGAGTGTAGATGGGCGTTTTTCGCCTACTCAGATGCGCATTCTCATACTTATAAACGCTCTTATTTTTGTAGTTACCGCTTATGCTATCAACTCTCTTGCATTTGCTCTATCGTTTCCTATACTCATAATTTTAGGAGGATACTCATACTTCAAACGCTTTTCCGAGATGGCTCATCTGGTTCTTGGGCTCTCTCTTGGTCTTGCCCCTATAGCGGGGGTGGTAGCCGTAGAGGGCGCTATACCTATCTGGTCAATCCTTTTGGCGGCAGGTGTTACATTTTGGGTGGCGGGTTTCGATCTTCTCTACTCTTTGCAAGATATGGAATTTGACAAAGATAAAGGGCTCTTCTCTATACCGTCAAAGTACGGCAGCGAGGCAACCCTCTTTTTGGCCCGTATTTTTCACGGTATTGCCGTTCTGTTTTGGGCACTATTTACGGCTGAGGCTAAATTGGGCTTCTTTGCTTGGCTTGCCGTAATTGCGGCTGCAGCAATGCTTTCTTACGAGCATAGACTTGTAAACCGAGACTTCACGAAAATTGACCGCGCCTTCTTTACTGTCAACGGATATCTCGGTTTTGTCTTTCTCTTTTTGATAACTCTTGACAGGATAGCATCATGAGCGTAAGGTTAGTTACAGCGCCTCTTGAGATAGACTTTGATGATGGGCAAAAGAGCGTTGATGAGTTTGAAAGAGAGTATCAAAGCCTTAGTGAGGTAGAGGAGGACCCTATAGGCCAGTGGCTAAAGATTGCAAAAGCAAGGGGTGAGACAAAAGAGACGGACCCGGTATTGCTGAATCTTTTGGTGGAGCTTCACAGAAAGGTTGACATACTTACGCAGATTGTGAAAAATGAAGAGCCTAAAAGAGTACCTCTCTCTTATCATGGCCACATAGAGTCAATAGGCTTTGAGCACTTTAGGCTATCAGAACCGCTGCTTCAAAGAGGCAAACGATACTATGGGCGTATTGCAATGCCGGTTTTTCCAAAAAGAGATGTGGCTATCTGGTTTGATGCACTCGACGGTAATCTTGCCAAAATAGTCCGAATGCATGAAAGAGATGTAAAGGAGTGGAACAGCTACGTAACGGCGCGTGAGCGCATAATGATACGGGAGATGAAGAGAAAGTGAATGAAATAACACTTATCTTGGGCGCTCTTGCAGCGGCTATGCTTATAGTCGTTATATATATGGCGGTCAAAGAGAGAGAGACTTCAAGGAAGCTGGCGATGCTTGAAGCCGGTATTGAGACTCTAAACCGCGAGCTCTTCAAGCTTCAAAAGGAGCTTGAAGAGTCAAAAAGAGTGTTTGTGCAGCAAGAAGAGCAGTTAAGTTTGAATGATGAGGCTATAGAGCAGATAGTAAAGAGAAAGCTTAAACCGTTTCTTCTTGAGATGGAGCATCTGCGTATTCGCGCTGAGGAGGCGGCGGAGTTTAAGGAGAGGCTCGAATCTCTTGAAGGGAAGATGAGGCAGATAGCTTTCGCAAACGACCATGCTGCGCCGGATGAGCAGAAGATTTTGCAACTGCACGCCCAGGGACACGACTCGGAGAGCATCGCAAAGCAGCTTCGTTTAGGAAAGGGTGAGGTGGAGCTTGTGCTAAAGTTTTCGAGGCTTACCCCCTCATTATGAGAAATATGCTCAATGTTCACTCTGAGTGGAGAGCGGATGTAGCCGCTGCCTTGGCCGCACTCGATAGCGAATATATGGAGTTTTTGAAAAAAGGGGGCTACATTCCTAAACCGGAATCTGTTTTTAGCGCATTTAAAACTCTTCCAAAATCAGAGCTAAAATATATTCTTTTCGGGCAAGATCCATACCCGAGGGCCGAATCTGCAACAGGTCACGCTTTTATAGACGGAGCCGTCAAAAATATATTTTCTTCTAACGGGCTCGATAAGAGAGTAAACAGAGCAACAAGCCTTAGAAACTTTATAAAGATGGCGCTTGTGGCTTCTAATTTGCTCGATGGGAACGATCTATCTCAAGAGGCTATTTCAAGAGTCGACAAAAGCTCTCTAATAGAGACGATAGATGAACTAAGAAGCAATTTCGAATCAAACGGTGTTCTTCTTTTAAATGCTGCATTGGTTTTTGAAGATAAAAGGTTATCTTCATATCACGCCAAGGCGTGGAGACCCTTTTTACGAACAATTCTTTTACGAATAGAGGGAAATGTAGAGCTGATACTTTTTGGAAATATAGCAAAAGATATCGCAAAGATTCCGGAAGCTGCAAGATTTAAAAAGATTGAGATAGAGCACCCCTACAACCACAGCTTTGTTTTAAATGAGAGAGCGCATAACCTTTTTGGGACAATGAAACTGCTGTTTAAATATTATGAATGAACAATAAGAAGTTCGGTTTAATACATTTTGAACATCATAAAGAGTGCCATATGTTATGGACTAATACAACCTCTTGATATATAAAAAGAAAAAGTGTATAATTGCGCTCCACAACCACATAGGCGCCCGTAGCTCAGCTGGATAGAGCACTGGTTTGCGGTACCAGCGGTCACACGTTCGAATCGTGTCGGGCGCTGCAT
>JAKIUX010000210.1 GCA_021647345.1 Hydrogenimonas sp. | reverse complement strand
GTACGTCTCGGCCTCGCGGGCCCATAGTCACCTTGACCGCATCGGCCAGTTTTTTAACACCTTCAAAGAGCTCATTGCGTGCTGCATCTGAAAAGTGGATCTCTTTTGCTGCCATATTCCATCCCTCCTAAATTATTTCAAAATTCCGAGAATATCGTCACTGCTAAGAATCAGCAACTCTTTTCCGTCAATGGTTATATCGGTTCCGCTATATTTACCGAAAACAACTTTATCGCCAACCTTGATGTGGCCCTCCTCTTCTACTTCAGGTCCGATCGCCAGAACCTTTGCCTCTTGCGGCTTCTCTTTCGCATTGTCCGGAATGATTATCCCGGAAGCAGTTTGTTGCGGCTCATCAACTCGTTCTACCAGTACTCTGTTGGCTAGTGGTTGGAAACTCATTGACTCTCCTTTCATATTTTAGTTTTAGCAGTTGCTTTTTATAAGTGCTGAAATTTTACCCTTTTTTTTTGAAAGTGTCAAGATATTTTTCATTTTTCTTCCTATTTTAACTATGGTTTCTTTAGTCTTTTAGACTCATATTTATCTTCGTCACCTCAATAGTTATGAAGCTTTTTTGTGCTACAATAATGAAAATTATTATTTGAAAAGGGACATTGTCGATGAAATATATAGTATCTCTGTTAGCGCTTTTTCTACTTCTTGTAGGTGCCGTCTACGGCCTGCTCTTTACATCACCCGGCAATAGTATTCTGCGCCCCGTAATAGAGTCAAAAATATCGGAAAATGTGCCGCTTCCTACAAAGCTTGAAACATTCTTACTCAGGCCGGATCGTTTCGATCTGCTTCTAAGAATTGGTGACGATACTCTCATTGAAGCTAAAGGGAGCATGAGTCTTACGGCTCAATCTATTGACGCTACATATAATGTAGATATAAAAGATCTATCGAAACTTCAGAAACTTACCGAAATGAAATTAAACGGTCCTTTCAAAACTTCCGGTACTATAAAAGGTGACAAAAAATTGTTGATTGTAGATGGAAAGAGCGATCTTGCCGATAGCGAAACATCCTACAATTTAAGGCTCAAGGAGTTCAGCCCCAAAGAGCTCCAAGCAAAGATTGCCCATTTAAAGATCGAAAGCCTTCTATATATGCTAAACCAGCCTATATATGCTAAAGGAAGAGTCGACATTAAAGCCGATATACCGGGGCTTGATCCCGATAATTTGAAAGGAAGTGTAATTACCGCTATAAGAGAGGGACTTGTTCATCCTGAACCAGTTAAGAGAGACTTCAATATCTCAATTCCTTCAGATCTTACATTCAAAGCAGATATAGATACTCTTTTAAAAGAGACAAAGGCTATTTCAAAGGTAGACTTCAAAACATCGATAGCCAATCTCTTTTCAAAAGCTTTGACATACGACATTAAAAAAGGTGTACTGACAGCAGATTATAGAGCCGATGTTGCCGATCTTGACAAACTCTATTTCCTAACCAATCAACATATGAAAGGCGATATTACCGTTACCGGAGACCTTGAGCTCTCAGGCAAGAAAGTGCGCGCCACAGCCCATTCCAACACTTTGGGAGGCGCATTTGACGCACTATTTGAAGATGGCAAAGCGAAAGTCGATATTAGAAATATCCAGACGGTTGCACTTACAGATATGCTCCTTTACCCGCATATTTTCGACTCCAGAGTCAACGCAAAGCTGAACTACGATACAATCAAGCAGTTGGGAGAGCTTCATGCCGAACTTCTCAACGGTCAGATACTTCCAAACAAAATGAGTTTCATGCTGCAGCAGATGGCAAACTTCGATATAACCAAAGAGGTTTATGAACGAACTACGATCGATACGAAGATAGTTAAGAAAAAACTTATCTCCGATCTCTACATGAAGAGCCGACTCACCGAAATAAGCTCGCAAAAGGGTTTGATTGATCTCGACTCACAGACTATCGATACAAAACTCGATATAAAGATCAGAAAAATGGTACTGCCTGTTCTGCTGAAAGGAGAATTAACATCTCCTGAGGTGAAGATCGAGGCTAAAGATCTTTTGAAGTCCAAAGCAAAAGAGGAGATAGAGAAGCGTCTGCCAGGAAAACTGAAAGATACGCCCGCAGGTGAACTGCTCAAAGGGCTCTTTTAGAACTCTTTTAAAGTTTAGCGCTAAGCGGGCAATAGTTGCACAAAAATCTTGACAGAAGAAGAGTTTTAGGCTAAAATACCGCTCCACAAATAAAGTGGTTGGCTGGGTAGCTCAGCTGGTTAGAGCGCTGGTCTCATAAGCCGGAGGTCGGGAGTTCAAGTCTCCCCCCCGCCACCATATTTTTCACTATCTTAAAACTATATTTTTTAAAAAATATTATACCTTGCCCATTCAACCATCAACTGCAACAACAGAGGTGGCTACATCATAAGTCTGCGTAATTGAGCTCTCTGAAAAAACTCTTCTGCTCAAACGGCTTAGCTATGGTATCCCGGAATTTAGATGAAATTCTGACCATTACGCTGCAGATGTTGTTCGCAGAAGAGTTTTTTCAGAGAGCTCAATTGAAGTAAAGAAAACTACTGTCGGAGTTTTATAACCCAAGACTTTCCTTGGTCTGTTGTTTCGTTTGTTCTGAACCTCTACAATCTGACTGTCTGAAATAGTATCAAACGCTCTCTTTTTCGAAAAGTATTGCCGTCTCAATCTATTGGTATGTTCATTGAGTCCTCTTTACCGTGACTGATAGGGTTTGGCGAAGTTAAATCCTGCATTGAGTCTGTTCGAAACTTCTTTATTCTCTATTGTTGCACTTTATTATTCCACCAATAAACTAAATTCATAAAACTTTTATCTAATTTTGGATTAAATAGAGCATGAAAACAGATGCAAGAAAAGTAGATAAACAGACATTAGAGTATATTCGAAAACGCTCGATCAAACTTC
>JAKIUX010000209.1 GCA_021647345.1 Hydrogenimonas sp. | reverse complement strand
TATATCTAATTCCAACAACGTTAGGAGCTAATGAACCTCTTGAGGTTTTGCCTCTATCTGTTAAAAAGATAATTGGAGAGTTGGATTTTTTTATAGTTGTCGTTTCTGTTCATCTCTTTTGCCACGCTCTGTTCGTAAAGAGTCATAAAAGGTGTACTTTGAGGTGTCGGAAGCAGGTATAGTCTGCTATTGGGCTTTATACAGACATTTTTCAGGGGTATAAGATATGTTACAAGGTAGCCGGCCGCTAAAACTATCAGAATAGGGTATACCCACCTTTTTTTGGTTATCCAAAGTATGAGCCATAAGAGTATCAAGAGTCCTGTAGCCGCAATTTTGAACTTTGTAAACTCACTCGCCTGCGGGTCGAGGTTGCTTTGTGTACTTACACTGCTTCTTTTGACGATAATCGGAATATGAAACTTTTCGTAGCGGTTTTTTTCGAGATTGAAGTAACTAAAGGTGATCTTTTCCAATTCAGCCGGATATACGGCGTAGTAGAAGAGTGTCGTACCGTTAAGATCGCCGCTATATGAGTCAATACCCTGGTTTTGTGAGTCTGGTAGTTTGAAATCTGAAAAGTTTCCATATCTGATTTTCAATTGAAGAGCTACGATGTTTGAATCTGCAGTATAGCTAGATGCTTGGTAGTTGACCAGTTCCAAATTTTGTGCCAAAACGTTGCAGAACTCTTTTGGTGGGTTTAGCCTGACAGCTTTTAGAGATCTCCCCTCGGCTCTATATTCTATCTGCGGTTTATCTATATATGAAACGACAAAATCTGGCAGGCGAATATTGCTGTCAGTCGCTTTGAAGTAGTATGTGAATCTGCTTATAGCTTTAGGTTCCATGATGGCAGGCTCTTGAATCAGGGTAACCCCTCTGCCATCTTCAAGTGCTACATCGAAGGGTCTATTTCGTTCTAGGGATGTAACTTTTAGGGTGACCGCAAAGATCTGCCCAACATATATCTTTTTAGGCAGACTCTCCAAGCTTGGATATATAAGCTGCTCAGAAGGTGTAGCTGCAAAAGGCTCCTCTATCATACTCTCATCATCTTGAGGAAAAACCGAAGGCTCCGTATCGATGGCGCCGAAAAGGAGCCCGGCCAGCAGAAATATCGCTAAAATAGATCTCATAAGCGTTAAGGTAGAAAACCCTCTATCATTTTGACTCCGTCATCGGAACCGAGAATCTTCTCTATAGCCCTTTCGGGATGGGGCATAAGGCCGAAGACATTCTTCTCTTTGTTGCATATGCCGGCAATATCGTCTACAGAGCCGTTAGGGTTGTCGGGATTACCCTCAGCATCGCAATATTTGAGAATTACCTGCCCGTTGTCGTAGAGCTCTTTTAGTCTATCCTCTTCTATATAGTAGTTGCCTTCCGCATGTGCTATGGGAATATTTAAAATCTCACCCTCTTCGCACCTGCGCAAGAAACGGTTGTCGCTGTTTACTACTTTTAGATGCTGATGTTTAGAGACGAAATGGAGGTTTTCGTTTCTCTTCATAGCTCCGGGCAGCAGATGACTCTCAAGAAGTATCTGAAAACCGTTGCAGATACCGAGTACATATCCGCCGTTGTCCGCAAAAGACCTGACGGCCTTCATTATAGGGCTGAAACGTGCTATTGCACCGCTTCTTAAATAGTCTCCGTAGCTGAAACCTCCGGGAACGACAACCAGGTCGGCATCTGAGGGTATAATCTCCTCTTCGTGCCATATGATGGCCACTTCATGTCCAAGTTTTTCAAATGCGTATTCGGTATCGAATTCACAGTTTGTACCCGGAAAGCGTGGAATGACAATCTTCATTGGACGATCTCTATGGAGTAGTCTTCGATAACCGTATTTGCAAGAAGTGTTTCACACATCTTCTTTACCTCCTCTTCGGCCGACTGCATAGATGGCGCCCCAAGATCCAAAACTATCTGCTTCCCTATACGGACATCATCAACATTTTCGAAACCGAGCGCTCCGAGAGCGTGGTGGACAGCTTTTCCCTGCGGGTCGAGCACTCCCTCTTTAAGATATACGTTTACTATAGCTTTCATTTATTTTCTCCAAGGATTCTTTTAAGAACCTCCTCATAAGCTACCTTGAGTCCTCCAAGACCCTGTCTGAATCGATCTTTATCAAGCTTTTCATTTGTCTCTATATCCCAAAATCGGCAGCTGTCCGGGCTTATCTCATCCGCTAGTATTATATTTCCTTTTGAGTCGTATCCAAACTCCACCTTGAAGTCTACAAGATTGAGCCCCTTCTTGGCGAAAAATGCTTTCAATATTGTGTTTATTTCACGTCCAAGCCGCTTTAGCTCTTCAAGATCCGCTTCACTTTTGACAAGATCAAGAATCAGGCAGTGCTCGTCGTTTATTATTGGATCTCCCAGATCGTCTCGTTTATAGTAGAACTCTACGAGAGGGAATGGAAGTTTCGTTCCATCTTCGATACCGAGCCGTTTTGTAAGACTTCCGGTAGCTATGTTTCTAACAACAACTTCTATAAGGATAATATCTACCTTTTTAACAAGCATATGGTTTTCGTCAGGCATATCCACAAAGTGTGTCGGGACTCCGGCGCTCTCCAGCAGCCTGAATATCTCGCTGCTGATACGGTTGTTTAGGGCCCCTTTGCCCTTCTCCTGCGAATGCTTTTCACCGTTGAATGCCGTAAGGTCATCTTTAAATTCGGCTATAAGAAGCTCCGGATCTTCTGTTTTAAAGAGTCTTTTAGCCTTCCCTTCATAAAGTAGTTCTAGCTTTTTCATTTTCTTCTCTCCTGTGTAATGATAAGTGCACGCAGTATATCGACACCCTCTTTTAGCTGGTTGTCGTTGTAGAGATCTTCCTCTGTTATGATTTTGTCCCTCTTTTTAGAAAGATTCACATCTTCGCTCTTATTTTTG
>JAKIUX010000208.1 GCA_021647345.1 Hydrogenimonas sp. | reverse complement strand
GCGCCGCCCCTTTTCGCCTCTTGCCGCAGCCTCTCGCTCACCCTCTGCATATCTTCATCTTCGATGATCTTCCAGAAACTCTCTCTGCGCAGCTCCTCTTCTCTCAACACCCAGCCCGCATCTTTGTCGGCGAGATATTTGGCGTTATGGTACTGATGGTCTCCGGCCGCGTAGGGATAAGGAACAAAGAGGGTCGGTATGCCGTTTGCCGCAAGCTCCCAGAGTGTGCTGGCACCGGCTCTGCTTACGGCAAAATCGGCTTCGGCAATCTTTTCGGCAATCTCTTTGGAAAATGGGAATATATCGGCCTCTATACTCTGCTTCTCATACCCCATCTTCACCCTTGCCAAATCTGCGCCGCCGGTTTGATGAATTATCTTTATGCCCCGCCCTTTAAGCTTTGGCGCCACAGAGAGCGCAAAGTCATTTATAGCTCTGGCTCCCTGGCTTCCTCCCAAAAAGATTACACTCTCGACACTCTCTCTTATGCGCGCTTTTTCGAAAAAAATATCGCTTACGGGGTAGCTTACCGCGCCATTTCCGTAAGAGTTGAAAAAGCTCTTAGCAAACGGCTTCAAGATACGGTTAAGCTTACCGCTGACGGCGTTTTGCTCATGGACAAACAGAGGAGCTCTCAAAGCGACAGCGGCAAAAGAGGCAGGAGCCGCCGAAAAGCCTCCAACACTTAAAACAGCATCCACAGAGCGGCTCTTCATAAAACGGCCCGCTCTCATAGCAGATCTCAATACTTCCATTAATGAAGAGAGTTTAGCTACACCTTTTTTGTTGACAACACCTTTTGACGGCAAAAAGAGCTTCTCTTCAAAATCCTCGTCATCCTCGAACCAGTTTCTATCCTGTCCGGCGGTAGAACCTATATAGTATGGTTTAATACCTCTTTTCAAAAGCTCCTCTTTTACTGCTCTGACTATAGCCAGATGCCCACCTGTACCGCCGCCTGTTAGAAGAATAGAAGATTTGCCGGAACTATTCATTATTTACAACTTTTCATATATCTCTTCGAGTCTGCTTAGAAGCTCTTCGTAGCTTATGTCGGGCTCTTTAGAGAGAATATCCTGCATTACCGCGTTATCCTCCTTTTCGCCCCACATCTTCATATATGTTCCCTCTTTGTAGCCATGCTTCTGTCTGAACTGATTTAGGGCATTCTTGCCTATATATAGCCTATAGAGCTCGTCAAAGCTCATTCCTACAGCATCCACACACTCCCAGAACTTTTCAAGAAGCTCGAGCCGGTAGAGCTCTTCGTCGCTCTTTACAAGAGCCAACGCCATAAAATCTTCAAAAGGTGCCAAAAGCTCTTCTATTCTGGCGTTATCTGACTCGCTCCAGCCGGTTGGCAGCTTCACTTCGCTCTCTCTCATCCCCTCCAAAGAGAGTTTCGCCGCCTCTTTAGGGCCGTAAAAGCGTAAAATGTAGCTCATGACGAAGTGCCATATATCTACCATCTCTATTCTGATATTTTCTATATCTATGCCCCCGGAGATATTTTTCCAGTGCTTCCAGCTGAAGCTATCGATTAGCTCTGCCGTCTCCATGACCATACAGCGCTTCCAATTTATCATTTTTCCAAGCTTGGTCACTCCTTGGCGCCATTTCGGCCCGTTGGTGTCGTCGTTCAGCCTCTCTTGAAGAGCGAACATCTCTTCCATCTTTTTCATTCTATCTTTTTTCAAAAACTCTCCTTGTGCTAAAGTCTTGCCTTCTTGCTCATCGAAAGGGCCAGCCCCACTCCGACAGATAGGGCGAGCACCTGCGACCCGCCGTAACTTAGAAAGGGTACCGCTATACCTTTAAGGGGAATGACTCCGCTGATTCCAAGAGCGTTTATCAAAAAAGCCACCCCAATAACCATAGCGAGGCCGACACAATATAGGTAATATACCGGCTCCTCGCTGCGGCCCGCTATTTTAAGCAGCCGAAAGATAACGAATATCATCAAAGCTACCACCATCGCCACACCGACGACACCTATCTCTTCGGCCATACCGGCAAGCACAAAGTCGGTATGAACCTCGCTCAAAAAACCGAGCTTCAAAACTCCGTTTCCGAGTCCGGTACCGAAAAGCCCGCCGTGGTGAATGGCGTGAAGAGAGTTGCTTACTTGGTACGGTTCTTCGGCAAGATCCACCTTGGGCACCTTGGCCGCCCACTGGGGAAAGAGCTTCGCTAAAAGGTTCTGGAGCATGAACCACCACCCCTTGAAACGCTCAATTCTGTGAGGCGAAGTCACGATGAAACCAGCAAAAGCCACAAGCGCCATCAAGATAGAGAAGCCGAAAAAGCGAAGGCTGCTTCCTGCAAATATCATCATCACAAGAAGAGTCGCCGCAAGCACCACGACCTGCCCCAAATCGTTTTGGAAGATAGCTATGATAAACATTATCGCAACAAATATAATGATGTAGGGCAGGAGCATCAGCAGCTCCTCTTTAAGCGTGTAGCGCTGCCCCCTCTCTCTTGATATATGCTTTGGAAGCACCTTTCTCGAAAAGCTCCAGGCCAAAAAGAAGACAAAGCCCACCTTGAAAAACTCCACCGGCGCCAAAGAGATGATGCCCAGGCGTATCCATCGCTTGGCGCCTCCAACCTCTTTGGCCAGCTGCTCCGGCAAAAAAGGGAGAGCTATCATCAATAGAGCGGAGACTACAAGAAGAGTAAAGCCCGCCGGAGTTACGATCTTTTTGGGGTTTTGTCTTGCTATCGCCCACATTATGACTATTCCGGCCATTCCCGCTATGAATTGGCGTAGAAAGAAGTGGTAGGGCTGAGTGTTGTAAAGAAGTACCGTATATGCCGAGAGCGAATAGCTAAAGATCATGCCGATAACTATAAGGGCGGTAACGGCAAGAAAAAGTGGTCGATCTATCATCTGCTCTCTTTGGTTTTGTC
>JAKIUX010000207.1 GCA_021647345.1 Hydrogenimonas sp. | reverse complement strand
GATGAGAGATGGGGTGATTCCTCCGACCATCAATTACGAGACGCCCGACCCGGATTGTGATCTCGACTATGTGCCAAATAGTGCGAGAGAGGCCAAGCTTGATGTGGTTATGAGTAACTCTTTCGGTTTTGGCGGTACTAACGGCGTTTTGATCTTTAAAAAGGTGTGATGTGGCTACCTATCTGCCTTTTGAGGAGAAGCTCAAAGAGATCGAAAACGACATAGCTGCCGCAAAGGTGCGCGGAGATACGGAGGCTATAGCTATTTTAGAGAAAGATCTTGAAAAAGAGCTCTCTAAAATCTACAAGAACCTCTCTGACTTTCAAAAGCTTCAGCTTGCAAGACACCCCGACCGCCCATACGCTTTGGACTATATTCGCTACCTTATGCGAGACGCGATAGAGATTCACGGTGACAGAACCTTCAGAGATGACCCTGCCATTATCTGCTATCTCGGCTACATTGGCGACGAGAAGTGTCTTGTTATTGGTGAGCAGAAGGGGCGCGGAACTAAGAATAAGCTCAAAAGAAACTTTGGAATGCCCCATCCTGAGGGGTACAGAAAGGCGCTACGTGCCGCCAAGATAGCCGAGAAGTTCAATCTTCCGATATTGATGCTGATCGATACGCCGGGCGCATACCCCGGGCTTGGCGCTGAAGAGAGGGGTCAGAGCGAAGCGATAGCCAGAAATCTTCTGGAGCTTAGCCGTTTTGATACTATAACGGTATCAATCGTTATAGGAGAGGGAGGAAGCGGCGGTGCGCTTGCAATAGGCGTAGCAGACAAATTGGCAATGATGCGCTACTCAATTTTTAGCGTCATCTCTCCTGAAGGGTGTGCGGCGATACTCTGGAATGACCCCGCAAAAGTGGAGCAGGCTACAAAGGCTCTAAAAATTACTCCCGACGAGCTTTTGAAGATGGAGCTGATAGATGACATTATAGATGAGCCGATGATTGGTGCGCATCGCGACAAAGAGGGTGCGGCCAAAGCTGTAGGAGACTACTTTTTATCTCAACTGGAGCAGTTAAGGAGCTTGGGTGAAGATGAGCGTATGAAGGCTCGATATAAAAAGATGATGGGATTTGGAGCTTTCGCCGAGCCTGAAGGGGAAAAGTAGCAAAGGCTTCTATTATATTTTAAGATACTCATATGGAGGAGTAGAGACTCCTCCGATTTTCAGTTAGAGGTTGTGTTTCTTTTTGTACTCTATGATCATTCTATAGGCTTCATCTTTTAGCCTAAGTTTCTCTTTTTTGAGTTTCTCAAGCTCAAGATCGTTCATATGCTGGCGTCCCTCTTCAACCTCGGTTACAATCTTGTCGAGCTCATTATGTTTTTCGAAGATCTTGGCAAAGTGCGCATTTTCAACTTTCAGTTTACTGATAATATCTCTATATTCGTGAAGCATCTTTTTCTCCTGTGAAATTTTTCTGATTATATTGAAATCTTGCTTATTAGGTCCTGTAATCTGCATTAATCTTGACATATTCATACCCGAGATCACATCCGTAGGCTGTGAAAGAGCCGCTGCCGACACCAAGGTCGCAGTGGATAGAGAATGAGTCCTTTTTCATCACTTTTGCGGCTCTATCTTCTCTCTCTGCATCGAAAAGAATTTCCCCTTTTTCAAATACTGTAACGTTTCCAAAGGTTATGGTTAGCTTTGACGGGTCACACTCGACGCCGCTTGCGCCAATTGTAGAGGCGATACGCCCCCAGTTTGGGTCTTCGCCGTAAAGAGCTGTCTTTACAAGAAGCGAGTTACTCAAAGCTTTGGCTGCTATGGCCGCTTCATCTTCTGTTGCGGCACCGGTTATTTTGAAAGCGACACATTTGGTGGCCCCCTCGCCGTCGGCAACTATTTTTAGCGCAAGTTCGTGCATAACCTTTTTAAGTGCGAAGATGAAGGCTTCTTTGTTGAATATTTCGGATTTCCCGTTGGCAAGGAGCATTACAGTGTCGTTTGTTGATGTATCACCATCTACGCTAATGGCATTGAATGTCGTTTTGGAGCACTCTTGAAGCATAGAGTGCATCTCATTCGGCGGCAGGACCGCATCTGTGGTTATAAAGCAGAGCATTGTAGCCATAGCTGGGTTTATCATGCCTGCGCCTTTTGCCATAGCTCCAATCTTGAAGCTACAGCCGCTCTCCATCTTTACCTCGAAGGCAACCTGTTTGGGGTAGCTGTCGGTAGTCATTATCGCTTCTGCCGCCGCATCCGGTGATCTCTTTGTAAGATCGAAAGAGTCTATCCCTTTTGCTATCTTATCTACTGGAAGAGGAACCCCTATGACTCCTGTGGAGCTCATTACTGGAAATTTGATATTTTTTAGGGATGATTTGGCATGACTTAGAATTTTATCTATATCTTCGATACCCTTTTTGCCTGTCATGGCGTTGGCGTTTTTGGAGTTGATGAGAACGAAGTTGGTTCTATCTATAGACTCTCTTTTATAGTGCAAAATAGGCGCCGCTTGAAAGCGATTAGTGGTAAAGATGGCACTAACGGAGCATAGAGTATCGGAGTATATGAATGCAAGATCTCTTTTTCCGTCCGGCTTAAGACCTGCACTGACTCCGTCGGCATAGAAGCCTTTAGGGGCGCAAACTCCGCCTTCTATAGGTGTAACGGTAAACATTTGTCAATCTCCCGGAATTTGTGTTGGAGCGGTCACTTTCTTATGGGAAGCAGTTTTGTTAGAGGAGGCCAAAGGAGAGCCTTTGGCGAAAGCTTTAGCTTATGCACCCTTCTTTTTCATGGTGCGAAGAGTGGATGCCGCAACCTTGATTTTCTTGCGAGTACCGTCTTCGAGGGTTATTCGAACGGTGCGAAGGTTAGGAAGAAATCTTCGCTTTGTTTTGTTATGAGCGTGGCTTACGTTGTATCCGGTCATAGGACCTTTTCCGGTTATAGAGCACTT
>JAKIUX010000206.1 GCA_021647345.1 Hydrogenimonas sp. | reverse complement strand
ACCCCCTTTCATAGGGGTAATTATCTGAATTTTTGACAAGTAGCCTCTTATATCTTTGGACTCCAGCCTTCCTCTTGCATCCAATATAAAATCTATCGCCTCGCTCTTTATAGCTTCAAGAATCTTTTCATTGTTCTTCTGGCGAATCAGCCTCTTCTCTTCACTGCCGCTTTTGGCCATAAAATATTTTGGATCTGAAACCTCTATGAAACGAAAGTCGGAATACTCTCCAGCTATTTCGGGACTCTCTCCTCGTCTTATGGAGTTGGCTATAAGCGCAATGGCCTGATCTTCGCTCTGCCTGTATATAGTAGTCAGCTTTACTACCGGAACCAGATTATGCTCTATGATATCCGCAAGCACGTTGCCGGCACCTATGGGTGGAAGCTGACCGTCGTCACCGATAATCAGAAGCGTCGCATCATCTTTCAGTTTCGAGATAAGCTGAAAAAATATCTGCGAGTTTACCATAGAGGCTTCATCGAGCAAAACGACGTCGTAAGGCAGCTGGTCTTTCTCTTTGCACGATACCAGCAGGCTCTGAATAGTTGCACTTCTATAGCCTGTAGTGTCGTGTATGCGCTGTGAGGCTATTCCGCTAAGTGCGGTAGTCATGATGCTCTCATATCCATACCTCTTCTCGAAAAGCTTCAATACCATCTTTGCCGTAGTGCTCTTTCCGGTACCGGCATATCCGACTATAGCCATAACTTCGACACCGCTATTGGCAAGAGCCACAGCCTCCCTCTGCTGCTTGCCCAACTCTATCTTCGAGACTCTCTCCTCTTCGGCTATGAAACCTCTTAAATCATCTACAAGAGGCTCTTTGAAGCGATCTCTTTTTCTTTTGAAAAAGTCGTAGATTCCCTTTTCGGCACTGTAGTAGAAGGGGTGAGCTACGAACTCTTCTAACAAGAGAAGCTTACCTGCATCGATCATCGATTCAACACTTCGGCGCAGAGTGCCCTTTTTCTCATCAAAGCCAAGATCATCGCTCAACTCCTCTATCAACTTTTCGAACTCTATTGCGCTGCATCCTTGCTGCTCTGCCCTCTCTTTGATAAAATAGAGAGCGGCCGCTTCCAATCTAAAGGGGGAGTCTGGTGCTATTCCCATAGATAGCGCCATTTCGTCGGCTCTTTTAAAGCCTATTCCCTTTACCTGTGTGATGACATAGGGGTTCTTTTTTATGGTCTCAACGAGGTTTTCATTATGGCTGAAGGTTCTATATATTTCGGCTACCAGCGACTCGCCTATCTTGTATGGAGCTAGAAACATCGCCAACTCTCGCATATCTTTGTACTTCTGCCAGCTTCCGGTTATCTGTGAAAGCTTCTTCTCTTTTATCCCTTTGAATTGAAGCAGCTTTTGGGGCTCTTCGTCAAAAATTCTAATAAGATCATCTTCTCCGTAATGAGATATAAGCCTTTTTACAAGCTTCTGCCCCACCCCTTTTACAACTTTGGTCAGGTAGAAGTAGAGTTTGCTGCCCTTGATTTTCAGCTCATCGAAAACAAATTGAGGACCATATTTCGGATGCTCCTCCCACCGGCCCCGAAGCTCAACCTCCTGACCATGCAGAGTATCGATATCGGTTACGAGCGCAGTGCCGGAGATTTTCGTTTCGTTGTCGAGCTTTGCTATGAAAAAACTCTCCTTTTGAAAGAGAACCTTATCTATTCTGCCTGTGAGAGTGAGAGTTTTCATACTAGTCTCTCTCTCAAAGACTTATACTCAGGCTCAAACTTGCCTACAAGATTCCAAAACTCCTTTTTGTGATTTTTATATCTTATGTGTGCAAGCTCATGTATTATCACATAATCGATCAGCTTCAGGTCGTAACGAAGCAGAGCGGTGTTTAGAGTTATAACATCATCTTTGCTGCAGCATCCCCACCTGCTTTTGTAGCGTCTGAACCTCACCTCTTTCGGAAAAAGATTCATCTTATCAGACCAGTATGAGACACGTTTCAATACTATTTCAGCGGCACTCTTTTTATAAAACTTCTCAACAATATCGTAAAATTTGGAACTCTCGCAAGCAGCATAGATGAAGCGATCACTCTCAAGAGAGAGCGAGCTTCGTTTAGCTCTTTTGAGCTCCACACTGTACCTTCTGCCAAGAAACCAAAGAGAGCATCCGGCATAGTAGCTTTTCGGGTTGCTTCGGCAAAACTCTTTTAGATGAGAGGCCTTTCTCTCTATCCACCCCTCTTTTTCCCTCAAGAAGCGTTTTGCATCACTCTCGGTAAAATTTGGCGGAGTTGAGAGCTCAAGCTCATCCTCGCGCTTTATACGTAGATATATATTTTTCAATCCGCTCTTTTTTCTATGCAGGCAGCTCATCTGCCTGCCATCGGAGCAAATGTAAACAAACCTCCTATCAGCCGACACTCTTTTTCGACTCTTCAATAAGCTCACCCATTACCTTCTGAATCCTCTTTAGTGCCTCCTCACTTTCTGCTTCAAAGCGAGTCACGAGTATCGGAGTTGTATTGCTGGCCCTTACAAGTCCCCATCCATCCTTAAATATCACCCTCACACCATCTATCGTAACTATATCTTTTATATCGAGAGCATCTCTTTTCTCATTCAATATTCTCTTTAAAGCTTTTACAATCTCGAACTTCTTGCTATCTGTCGTCTCTATCTTTATTTCGTCGGTACTGTAGAGCTTAGGCAGCTTTTCGAACTCCTCGTCGAAATCGAAACCTTTTTTTAGCATCTCAAGAATCCTAAGCATTGTATATATTGCGTCGTCATAACCGAAATATCTGTCATTGAAAAATATGTGTCCGCTAACTTCCGCAGCCAGATCGGCGCCGGTCTCTTTTAGCTTTACCTTAAGGTTAGAGTGCCCTGTTTTATACATGATCGCTTTACCGATCTCATTAATGCCGTCATACATTATTTGAGAACACTTCACTTC
>JAKIUX010000205.1 GCA_021647345.1 Hydrogenimonas sp. | reverse complement strand
TATCTTGACTCTGTTACGCAGAGCAGGCTAAATCTAGGCCTGCAAAGCTTTTATATGGCTAATGACGGCCAAATGAAAGGCGGTATGCATATAGACTATATGCCTACATACACAAGGCACTATATGTTTGATATTGTCTCAGCTCCTGACTATACCGAAAAAGTAGGAGATACATACGCTGCTGAACTTGATCACAGCAAAGGGAAATTTTTCGCTTCAGCCCAAATTGGAAAGAGGTATGAAGATTTTATGTTTAGAGGGGGGCTTATAGAGAGTACGGCGGGTTTTGGGTTTGACTATTTCGCCTATTATGATAAACTGAAACTCTCTTTTGATGCTTTTGACTTTAGCGCCGTAAATGATTTAAGGGGAACCAATCCGAGATTGCGGGCAACTGCAAGGTATAGATTTTTCAAGCATATAGATGCCTATCTTGGAGCGGATAATATGCTAAATTCAGATGCTTTCAATATATTTTTCGGTCTTGGAGTCCACTTTGAGGATGACCGCATAAAATATCTACTTGGAAGCGGTGCAAGTGCCGGGGCTTCAGCATCGCAATGAGTGAAGCTTACGAAAAGATCAAAGAGGCTCTGGATGTCATGGGGCTTCCTTCTCACGTAAGCTTAAGAGATATTACACAGAGATACCGATATCTTGCAGCAAAGAGGCATCCCGATGCGGGAGGAGATGCAGACGAAATGGCAAAGATAAACGAGGCTTACGAACTTCTAAAGAGGTATATTGAAAATTACAGATTCTCTTTCAGTGAAGAGGAGATAGCCAAACAGTTTCCCCAGGAGACACATGCGAAGAGATTTAGATTTTAAAGGAAGTTAAGATATGGCGTGCAGATTTGAGTTTGAGATGAATAATAAAAAAGTGATCTTTGAAACAGGTAAAGTTGCAAGACAAGCTAACGGAGCGGTGCTTCTTAGAAGCGGAAAAACGGTATTGCTTGCAACAGCCGTTATGGATGATAAACCTATAGATGAGCACTTTCTGCCTCTTACGGTACAGTATATAGAGAAGAGTTATGCCGCCGGAAAGATACCCGGAGGGTTTGTTAAGCGTGAAACCAAACCCGGCGATTTCGAGACTCTAACCTCCAGGCTAATTGATCGCTCCCTGCGACCTCTATTTCCAAAAGGGTTCTACTACCCTATACAGATTACGGTGATGCTGCTTAGCGTCGACGAAGATGCTGACCTTCAGGCTCTAGCACTTGATGCTGCATCGGCAGCGCTGTTTATATCCGACATACCGGTGCAAAAGTGTGTGGCCGGTGTCAGAGTAGGACGTAAAGATGGGGAGTTTATTATAAACCCTACACTTGAAGAGCTAGAAGAGGGAACACTTGATCTTTTCGTCTCGGGAACGAAAGATGATCTTTTGATGATAGAGATGCGCTCAATAGGCTCGGTAGATGTAGAGATAGAGCCGAGTGTCGCCATAGATCCGATGATGGACCCTATGTTGGCTGATGAAATTATACAGATACCCAAAATGAACGAGCTGACAGAGATCGAACTAATAGAGGCTATAGAACTAGCCCAAAAGGCTATAAAAACCGCTGCGACAGAGTATGAGAAGGTTTTTGTAGAGGCGGCCAAGCCGAAAAAGGAGGTGGAACTGTCGGAAGAGAGGGCGGACGCTTCGATAGTTACCTATGTTAAAGAGTTTTATGGCGAAGATATAGATCGTGCGTTGAACTCAATGGCAAAAAGCGAGAGAGGAAGCGAGATAAAGAGTATCGTCTCTCAGATATTGGCCGACGATACGGCACGTAAAGAGGAGTGGAGCGAGGAGCAGGTAAAAGCCGCGGTGGCGGAGGTCAAGAGAGAGTATGTTCGCTCGATGATCCTTGAAGAGGGAAGGCGTGCCGACGGCAGAGGTCTTAAAGATGTACGCCCTATCTCCATAGAAACTAATATTCTGCCAAGTGTTCACGGCTCATGTCTATTTACTAGAGGTGAAACGCAGGCTCTTGTTACATGCACTCTCGGAAGCAGGCAGGATGCGCAGATGTTTGAGCGCATAACGGGCAAGAGCGCAAGCTACGAAGAGTTCATGGTACACTACAACTTTCCGGGTTTCAGCGTAGGGGAAGCTTCTCGCATAGGACCTCCCGGAAGACGTGAACTTGGGCACGGCAACTTGGCCAAAAGAGCGCTTGAACCATCTTTGGACAAGAGTAAGCTCGACTCGATAGTACGTCTCGTTTCTGAAATTCTCGAATCCAACGGTTCATCATCCATGGCTACCGTTTGCGGCGGCTCTTTGGCTCTGAAGGCGGCGGCCGTACCTCTGCTGAAACTTGTCGCCGGAGTTGCGATGGGTCTTGTCAGCGAAGGAAAAAAGTATGCGATATTGACAGATATAATGGGCCTTGAAGATCATGACGGCGATATGGACTTCAAAGTTGCCGGAAGCGAAGATGGTTTGACGGCTCTTCAGATGGATATCAAGCTTGGCGGCATATCTCTTGATCTGCTAAAAGAGGCTCTTGAGCAGGCAAAAGAGGCGAGGCTCCATATTTTAAAAATTATGGAGGAGTCGGCCAAAAGCATAGAGGTGAACGAAGAGGTGCTGCCGAGCAGCGAAGTCTTTCATGTGGAGCCGCACAAAATTGTTGATATTATAGGACAGGCGGGAAAGACGATAAAAGAGATCATAGAGAAGTTCGAAGTGAGTATCGACCTTGACAGAAAAGAGGGGGAGGTTAGGGTAGCCGGCCCCAGTAAAGCGAAGGTAAAAGCTGCGTGCGATCACATTAAGTCATTGACAGAAGGGGAAGGTGCAAAAAGAGAGATTCCCCAGTTTTTGATAGATAAGCCTCTGAAAGGAAAGGTGAAGAAACTTGTCGACTTCGGTGCTTTTGTTGAGCTTCCAGGCGGTGGAGACGGTCTCTTGCATATCTCAAAAATCTCAAAAAAA
>JAKIUX010000204.1 GCA_021647345.1 Hydrogenimonas sp. | reverse complement strand
TTTAAGAAATGTGTATGACCACTTCTATGAAAAACTAACAAATGATAAATTTTTTAAAAAATTTTTTGAGAATAAAGATATTGAAGATATAAAAGAAAGGCAAATAAGAAATATATCTATTTGCTATAAATCATATATAGAAGGAGAAATAGATAAAGTAAAGGAAAATTACATAAAACTTGCAAAAATGCATGATGATTCAGGTGTAGATTTTAACTCATATATAGATTCTATTAACGAACTTGAACTTTTAATATTAAAAGAAGCTATTCATACATATAAAAATTATGAAGATATAGATATAGAAGATCTTATCCCCAATGAGCCGATGGTCGTTACGATTACCCATAGAGGCTATATCAAGAGAGTTCCTGTCAAGCAGTACGAGAAGCAGCACAGAGGCGGCAAAGGCAAAACTGCCGTCACAACTCACGACGACGACTTCATAGAGAACTTCTTCATCTCCAATACCCACGACACTCTGATGTTCGTCACCGACAGAGGCCAACTATATTGGCTAAAAGTCTACAAAATACCGGAGGGTTCCAGAACCGCAAAAGGTAAAGCTGTAGTCAACCTCATTCAGCTTCAGCCCGATGAAAATATTATGGCGATAATCCCAACCACCGATTTCGACGAGAGCAAATCGATCGCCTTTTTCACAAAAAACGGAATAGTCAAAAGAACCAACCTAAGCGAATTTAAGAATATTCGTTCAGTAGGTGTACGAGCGATAACGCTCGACGAAGATGACGACCTCGTTACGGCGAAAATCGTACTTCCCGAAACTCAGTGGCTCTTCGTGCTTACCAAAAAAGGGATGTGCATACGCTTCCCTGTAAGCGACGCCAGAGAGATAGGGCGTACCGCCAGAGGAGTTACGGCTATACGGTTCAAAATAGAGGGTGACTTTGTGGTAGGCGCCACTACAATTCGAGATGAAGAGCAGGAGCTCCTTACCGTAGCTGAAAAGGGTATTGGAAAGAGAACCGAAGCGGGAGAGTATAGGCTTCAAAGCAGAGGGGGCAAAGGTGTAGTAGCTATGAAGCTTACTCCAAAAACCGGGGATGCGGTAGGCGTCGTAATAGTTGATGAAAATAAAGACCTGATGGTGCTAACCCAAAGCGGAAAGATGATTCGCGTAGATATGCAGAGCATTAGAAAAGCGGGGCGAAACACAAGCGGAGTGAAGATAGTTAGACTAGATGCCGGAGACAAAGTTAACTCTATAGCAAGCTGCCCAAAAGAAGAAAAAGAGGTAGAACAATCGGAAGAAAATCCTAAAGAGTAATCTGCAAATATGGCTATTAACAAATTGTGGAACAGATATTGCTTTACCAACTTAAAGAAAAAGTTTAGGAGCAATTCTATGAAAAAATGGTCGCCACTTGCCCTCATAGCCGTAGCAGTCTTGGCATATGCAGAAAACTGCCCTACTCCTAAAGTGGAGAAATCTACTGTTGAGGAGAGAAAAACGAGTGTTACAACAAGAGTGTACGACGCATCTAGCAACCCAAAAGTGACAAAAATAGAGACTCTTAGCAAAGAAGAAGCGCCTACTTTGACAAAAAACAACACCATATACTTCCAGGTAGTAGGGCAAGGGGTTGCACCGGTAAATACAGTCTCTCCGGCCCAGGCATTAGCCTTGGCGAAAAGGGCCGCCATCGCCGATGCATATAGACAGCTTGGCGAAAAGATTTACGGAGTAAGAGTCGAAGGACGCGATCTTATACGAGATATGATGATAAGCCGCTCAACAGTCAGAACCCATATAGACGCCATAATTAAAGATGCAAAAATTTTGGACACAAAGTTCAAAGATGGCCTATGCGAAGTTGAGATGGAGATCTCTTTGAACGGAAAAGAGTGGTACGCAAGGCTCTCGCGTTAGCGCTTCTGATCGCTTCGGCAGAAGCTGCCGAAGAGTACTATATATATTATAGTATCATAAGCAGTCGCCAAACGGTTGTAGAGGAGTCGCTTAAGATCTCTCCCGCAATGACAAAATTAAAGGGTGCAAGACACCATCTCTGCTCCTTCGAAACGAAGATAAGAAGCTTCAAAGAGTGGACGCGGAACAATAAAGAGAGAGTTATAGAGTGTCTTCTAAAACATAGCGCCAATATAAGATCCTATAACAGATTCGACTCCCTTCTATCTACAAAAAACCTAGACATACTCACCTCTTCGATACTTCCTGTGCAAGTCGAGTTTAATGATGGTTTGGTTATTATAAATAAAATCCAATAACCATAGGTAGCAATCAATGAAGATCGCCATCGTCGAAGACGATATAAATATGCGCAAATCACTCGAAATCGCACTGGGCGATTACGATGAGTTCGAAGTAAAGACATTTAGAAACGCGAAAGAGGCTCTTAAAAAGCTGGATGATAGCTACGATTTGGTCATATCAGACATAAATATGCCGGGAATGAGCGGTATCGAGTTCATAGCGGCTCTTGAAGGTCGCTACGAAGTGATCATAATCACCGGTAACGCAACCCTCGGAAGGGCTATAGAGTCGATTCGTCTTGGTGTAAGAGACTTTTTGACTAAACCTTTTGAAGTGGAGACTCTTGTAGAGGCGATCAGAAGAAGCCAAAAAGCGAAAGAGCGAACTATCAAGAGAGAAGCTAAACCCGCAAAAGAGAAGAGCTCCCTTTTTTACGGAATGTCTGATGCCCTGCAGAAGTCTCTCTCTTTGGCTAAAAAAGCGGCCAGAAGCGATGCGGCGGTACTGCTTCTTGGCGAGAGCGGCGTAGGGAAGGAGCTTTTTGCAAAGACCATTCACGATAACTCCTCAAGATCGAAAGGTCCATTTGTGGCGGTCAATATGGCGGCGATTCCTAAAAATCTCATAGAGAGTGAACTTTTCGGCTTCGAAAAAGGCGCCTTTACCGATGCGGTAGAGTCTAAAATAGGGAAGTTCGAAGCA
>JAKIUX010000203.1 GCA_021647345.1 Hydrogenimonas sp. | reverse complement strand
AAAACGGTATCGCTACCGAAAAAAGTGGATACAGATTCTCAAGCTACAGGCAGTTTGTAGGTATAGACGAGAGGCTTCCGTGTTTAGTAAACTCCATAGTCTTTAAAAGATTCAATACCATTTCGCAGATCAAGGAGTTTTTTAGCAGACCTGTAGATATTGAGAGAATTCAAAGAATCCATCAACTGCTAAAACAAAAAAGCAAAAACTGCCGATACTCAACTCCGAAAAAAAGACTTCCTCCTCTCTGTACATCAGAGTTTGAAGTGCAAGATAGGCTCCAAAGGGATATAAAAATATATGAAGCCTACAAAAAGGGCTACTCTCAAGCCAGTATAGGTAGAGCGGTAGGTATCTCTCAGCAGGCGGTACACAAAATTATCAAAAAGTTAACTACTCTTCATAGTGATATTGATCTCAACTAAAGAGCATAAAGGTCTATGCTCTGAATACTCCGAGACTTCAGCCACTTTTTAAGACAGGAAAACAGAATGTATGCTATTGACTAAAAGCTAAAAGCGTACTCCTGCTTCTCTTTTTATAGCTCCTCGTTTGGAAGAGCCGAAATATCGGCACATATGGTCGCGGCCATACTCTTTGTGTGATAGATCTCCTCGGACCAAGAAAATTTACGTTTGAGCCAAAGATGCTTTTTGTCTTCAATCCAATGACAATGTTATTATATCGACCCTGCGTTGTCATTTGCATCTGCATAGACACTTTTGTATATTATACTTTGCCTACTTTTTAACGATATAGGAATCTGCTTCAAAGCGCTTTGCAATCTTTTCTGCATTGCTTTAATGTATTATGCATCGTGCAGATATATGGGTAAATATTAGTAACCAAAACTATAATCAATCAAATTTTAAGCTTCATACTTATATAATAGCAAACACTAAAAATTAACAGGAGTAAAAATGAAAAAAATCTTAGTTAGCACACTGGCGGCAATTGCCATATCTTCTACAGCTTTTGCCGGAGTAAACAACCAAACAGGCTGCGGGCTTGGCGCAATGCTTATAAAAGATGACTCTTCAGCGGTTATGCTTGCACTTCAAGCTACCACAAACGGCACTTCAGGAAACCAGACTTTCGGTATCACTTCCGGTACTCTCGGCTGTAAGAAAACTAAACTCGTTATGAACGAAAGAGCCGAAGAGTTCGTAGCGGCAAATATGGATACTCTCGCAAAAGAGATTGCTATGGGAGAGGGTGAAACCATAGAAACTCTCGCAGAGCTTCTCAATGTTGAAGATGTAGAGACTTTCGCCTCAACTCTTCAAGCTAACTACAACAAAATCTACGCTTCTCAAAATGTAGAGATGTCAGACGTACTCGACAGCATCTCTGCAACTGCACTATAATTTCGATAAATAAAATATCGAGAAGAGGCGCGACATTCCGTCCGCCTCTTTTTATAGGACTGCTTCATAAAAACAAGAACTATTTTGACTCTTCTATTTCTTACATTGACATTTGCGCAGGCAGGCGGCAACGCCCAATATTACATTGAAAAAGCTTCAAAGCTAAAGCTTGCCGAAAGCAGATATTGGCACCTGCTTCTGCATATGAGAGATGGAGAGAGCGAAATAGATGATAGCAGATTCTTTTTCGCCAAAAACGGAAATGTCGATGCCCAAGCTGAACTCAACGCCACTATAGAGGCGTTTTTCAACGAAAGCAGATTTGACGATAACTCATCTGCCTGTAGATTTCCCGAAAGAAAAGCGTGGCTTACGCAGAGGCTCTCCATCAAAGATTACGAACTCCCTAAAGTTGAGTGCAAAGAGTTCGAAGAGACCCTAAAAAAACTTAGTCCAAAATCTGCTACACTTATCTTTCCCGCCGCACATATAAACTCTCCGGCATCTATGTTCGGACACACATTTTTAAGAATAAACTCCACCTACAACTCAAAACTATTAGCCTATGCAGTAAACTATGCGGCCAATGCCGATCCAAACAGAGAAAATGCGATTGGATTTGCGATTAAGGGGCTTTTTGGCGGTTACTACGGAAGATACTCTCTGCTTCCGTATTACGAAAAACTAAAAGAGTATAGAGATACGGAAAAGAGAGATATCTGGGAGTATGACCTAAATCTAAACGAAGATGAAGTTCTAAGAATGGTAAGGCATATATGGGAGCTAAACGGCATTGAGTCAAAATATTACTTCTTTACAGAAAACTGCTCCTACAATATCTTATGGCTAATCGAAGTAGCCAGGCCAGAGGCTCACCTAAGAGAGCACTTCACTTACCAAGTAATTCCCCTTGAGACGATACATGCGGCCTTTGCCGAAAATCTTGTCGAAAGCGAAACTTACCGCCCATCGAAACATACAAAGCTTCTTAAGTATGAAGATCTTATTGATGAAAAATATATAAAGATGGTAAAAGAGCTTGCCGAAGGCAAACTGGCGGCAAAAAAGATCTCTTTAAATTCGCAAATAGATATAGACCAAAGACGATATATACTCGAAGCGGCCATAGAGTACCTGGAGTATATCTACCCAAAAAGCGAAATGCAAAAAGATGAGTTCCTTGCAAAGTTTTACTCACTCTCAAGAAACAGGGCTCTATTGAAAAAGGGCAAAAAGATAGAGATAAAGAACCCACAAAACCCGATAAAGGGGCATAGAGCGGTAAAAGTCGAGGTTGGTGTTATACGAAGGTCAGGGCAAACCTCAGCCCTTTTTGGCATAAGACCAGCCTATCATACTCTTGAAGATCCAAGCTTTGGATATCTTAGAGGCACGCAGATAGAGTTTTTGAATATTTTATTGGCGGCGAAAGATGGGAGAGTAAAGGCGGAAGATATTACGATTCTCTCTATAGTCTCGCTCTCTCAGCGTAGCAAGCTTCTCTCGCCTCTTTCATGGAGAACTAAATTTGGGTGGGACAGGGACTCTCTAAAAAGCGAAAGCCGATTTGTAGCTACC